>JAUCEP010000002.1:312500-565000 GCA_030348875.1 Ureibacillus composti | reverse complement strand
AGTACGCATTATCGCTGCAGTAACCAGTAAAATATTCTCCCTGTATTCAAATACAAGTAAACAATAAATATAACAAAAGAGTATCCTTTTTTAATCATCTAAAAGGATACTCTTTTAATATTTTCTTTATTGTCGTTTAACTATACATGATATAAGAACATCCGTAACTTAAAAAGGAATTACTCCTATTAAGACTGCCGCAATAGTCATTACAATAGTTGTTCCGTATGCCCATTTAAATAGGAATTTTTGATGATCTCCAAATTCAACGCCAACTAATCCAACTAAAATAAAGGTAGCAGGAACTAGTGGAGATAGTGGGAATCCTGTAGTTGAATGTCCTAAAAGAGCAGCTCTTCCAATTTCTGCAGGGCTAATTCCAAAACTAGTTGCAGTTTCACTAATGATAGGGAGAATTCCAAAATAGTACACATCAGGTGAAAAGACTAAGCCCATAGGAATACTTGTAAGAGCCACTAGTATAGCTAAATGCGATCCAATCCAGTCTGGAATAACTGATACGATTGACGCTGCCATTTCCTCCATCATTCCAGTTCCAGTAAATACCCCTATAAAAATCCCTGAAACAAATACCAAAGTACAAATCGTCACAAAACTATTTGCATGGTTTAAAATCATTTTTTGTTGCTCTTTCGGATTAGGGAAGTTTACAAGTAAAGCAAGAACAAATCCAATAGCAAATAAAATTTGTATTGGTAATACTTCCATAATTAACATTACCATGATAGTTATTGTTAAAATCAAGTTGAACCAGAATATTTTAGTAACAGGCTTATACTCTTCTACTGTAGTAGCAGCAGTTTCAGCGAAAGCCATTGAAGGTTGAAACTTTAACACACCTAATCGTTCACGTTCTTTTTTACCAAGTATGTATGCAGAAAATAGTACCCATGCAAGTCCTGCAACCATTACCGGAATTAGAGGTAAAAATAAATCATTAATCTCGACGTTAAGACTAGCAGCTGCTCTTACTATAGGTCCCCCCCATGGAAGGATATTCATTACTCCTGCAGCTAATCCAACTACACCAGCTAAGATTAGACGATTCATACCTAGTCTCTGATAAAGAGGAAGCATTGCTGAAACCGAGATCATAAATGTTGAAGAACCATCTCCATCCAACCCTACTAATATTGTAATAATGGCCGTTGCCATAACAATACGTAATGGATCACCCTTTACAAAACTAAGTATTTTAGAAATCATTGGATCAAATAAACCGACATCAATCATCAATCCAAAGTATAAAATCGCAAATACAATCATAATTGCGGTAGGTGCTACTTTTAATATCCCATCCATCATCATTTGACCCATATCCGCACTAAAACCACTAATTACAGCAAATACTACAGCGACTAAGACAAAAGCTACAACAACTGAAACGCGTTTACTAAAAACTAACAGAAGTAAAGTAGCAATCATACAAAAGCCCAAAATAGATAACATTCAAAACTCCTCCTTTTGTATAAAGCTATAAACCAAGATTACTGTCTTCCATTAAAAGACAGTCTCCTATTTTTGAAATCTATCAACCTTGTCATAAATAGATAAAAACAATCTATCGAAACAATTAGATTGAAGATTCAAACAATTCAAGGTAAATTGCTTGAATAATTTTCCCCCTTCCAATCCACTTGGACATAACATAACTATGATAGAATCATTTTCCTATTATAGCATCAAATAGTTCAGAAATTTACAATTTTTTAAAAAATATTAAATTTTCAATCACCTATTACTGTAATATAGAAAAACGCTTTGAAACTCAGTAATATTTATTAGCCTAATAACTTTATATTCTTATAATAAGTATGAACTATACGAATTACTTGTTGACTTAATTTTTCTAATTCTAAGAGACAGACTACTAGCACTTATTCGGTTCTTCTACCTAATATTGATTCCGACGCCTCACATTCTTCCTAAAGATCAATGGAAACTTTTTTTACTTCACCTATTGAACTTACGGTCCTTAGAAATTTACATATAAAAAAGCCTAAGCTTTTGCTTAGACTTTCATATTACGTAACGATGTCCTAGTCTTACAGGTTTAGCCCATCGACATTAATCTCGAAGCATGATGACCGATAGGGTTTTGCGTTACCTGCTATGATGCTAATGTACAAAGTACACTCCTTTTCAGAATTGCGGTCCGTTAACTCCTTACTCTCACACTTCACGAATCCTTTTTATTTTTTATTTACTTGGCATCTATTATTTCATCTTTAAAAACGCACCTTCTAACCTTCGGTTATATGGTAGTTAGAGGCTTTATAAATAAAAAAAGCCTAAGCTATATGCTTAGACTTTAAGTTGCGTAGCGATGTCCTACTCTCACAGGGGGAAGCCCCCAACTACCATCGGCGCTAAAGAGCTTAACTTCCGTGTTCGGTATGGGAACGGGTGTGACCTCTTTGCCATTATCACTACACTTACTTGCACATGGATGTGCTGGCTTCGACGTTGCAACATGGACGTTGCGTTCTTAGTCGAAGTACATTAATTGAGAGCTTGCTCTCTCAAAACTGGATAAAGACATTGATTGCGTTCAAAATTTTGGTTAAGTCCTCGATCGATTAGTATTCGTCAGCTCCATGTGTCGCCACACTTCCACCTCGAACCTATCTACCTCATCGTCTTTGAGGGATCTTACTTACTAATGTAATGGGAAATCTCATCTTGAGGGGGGCTTCATGCTTAGATGCTTTCAGCACTTATCCCGTCCACACATAGCTACCCAGCGATGCCTTTGGCAAGACAACTGGTACACCAGCGGTGTGTCCATCCCGGTCCTCTCGTACTAAGGACAGCTCCTCTCAAATTTCCTACGCCCACGACGGATAGGGACCGAACTGTCTCACGACGTTCTGAACCCAGCTCGCGTACCGCTTTAATGGGCGAACAGCCCAACCCTTGGGACCGACTACAGCCCCAGGATGCGATGAGCCGACATCGAGGTGCCAAACCTCCCCGTCGATGTGGACTCTTGGGGGAGATAAGCCTGTTATCCCCGGGGTAGCTTTTATCCGTTGAGCGATGGCCCTTCCATGCGGAACCACCGGATCACTAAGCCCGTCTTTCGACCCTGCTCGACTTGTAGGTCTCGCAGTCAAGCTCCCTTGTGCCTTTACACTCTACGAATGATTTCCAACCATTCTGAGGGAACCTTTGGGCGCCTCCGTTACCTTTTAGGAGGCGACCGCCCCAGTCAAACTGTCCACCTGACACTGTCTCCTACCCCGATAAGGGGTACGGGTTAGAACCTCAATACAACCAGGGTAGTATCCCACCGACGCCTCCACGCAAGCTGGCGCTCACGTTTCTCAGGCTCCTACCTATCCTGTACAAGTTGTACCGAGATTCAATATCAAGCTACAGTAAAGCTCCACGGGGTCTTTCCGTCCTGTCGCGGGTAACCTGCATCTTCACAGGTACTATAATTTCACCGAGTCTCTCGTTGAGACAGTGCCCAGATCGTTACGCCTTTCGTGCGGGTCGGAACTTACCCGACAAGGAATTTCGCTACCTTAGGACCGTTATAGTTACGGCCGCCGTTTACTGGGGCTTCAATTCGCAGCTTCGCTTGCGCTAACCACTCCTCTTAACCTTCCAGCACCGGGCAGGCGTCAGCCCCTATACGTCACCTTACGGTTTTGCAGAGACCTGTGTTTTTGCTAAACAGTCGCCTGGGCCTATTCACTGCGGCTCTCGAAGGCTTTCACCCTCAAGAGCACCCCTTCTCCCGAAGTTACGGGGTCATTTTGCCGAGTTCCTTAACGAGAGTTCTCTCGCACACCTTAGGATTCTCTCCTCGACTACCTGTGTCGGTTTGCGGTACGGGCACCTCCCGCCTCGCTAGAGGCTTTTCTTGGCAGTGTGAAATCAGGAACTTCGCTCATACGAGCTCGCCATCACAGCTCAACGTTACAGGAAGCGGATTTGCCTACTTCCACGCCTTACTGCTTGGACGCGCACAACCAACGGCGCGCTTACCCTATCCTACTGCGTCCCCCCATTACTCAAACGGCGGGGAGGTGGTACAGGAATATCAACCTGTTGTCCATCGTCTACGCCTATCGGCCTCGACTTAGGTCCCGACTAACCCTGAGCGGACGAGCCTTCCTCAGGAAACCTTAGTCATACGGTGGATGGGATTCTCACCCATCTTTCGCTACTCATACCGGCATTCTCACTTCTAAGCGCTCCACCAGTCCTTCCGGTCTGACTTCAACGCACTTAGAACGCTCTCCTACCACTGACATCGTAGATGTCAATCCACAGCTTCGGTGAATCGTTTAGCCCCGATACATTTTCGGCGCAGCGTCACTCGACCAGTGAGCTATTACGCACTCTTTAAATGATGGCTGCTTCTAAGCCAACATCCTGGTTGTCTAAGCAACGCCACATCCTTTTCCACTTAACGATTACTTTGGGACCTTAGCTGGTGGTCTGGGCTGTTTCCCTTTTGACTACGGATCTTATCACTCGCAGTCTGACTCCCGTGTATAAATATCTGGCATTCGGAGTTTGTCTGAATTCGGTAACCCGAGATGGGCCCCTAGTCCAAACAGTGCTCTACCTCCAGTATTCTCTGGTCACGAGGCTAGCCCTAAAGCTATTTCGGAGAGAACCAGCTATCTCCAAGTTCGATTGGAATTTCTCCGCTACCCACACCTCATCCCCGCACTTTTCAACGTGCGTGGGTTCGGGCCTCCAGTAAGTGTTACCTCACCTTCACCCTGGACATGGGTAGATCACCTGGTTTCGGGTCTACGACCACGTACTCATTCGCCCTATTCAGACTCGCTTTCGCTGCGGCTCCGTCTTCACAACTTAACCTTGCACGTAATCGTAACTCGCCGGTTCATTCTACAAAAGGCACGCTATCACCCATTAACGGGCTCTAACTACTTGTAGGCACATGGTTTCAGGTTCTATTTCACTCCCCTCCCGGGGTGCTTTTCACCTTTCCCTCACGGTACTGGTTCACTATCGGTCACTAGGGAGTATTTAGCCTTGGGAGATGGTCCTCCCGGATTCCGACGGAATTTCACGTGTTCCGCCGTACTCAGGATACACTCAAGAGGGAATGAACTTTTGACTACAGGGCTTTTACCTGCTATGGCGGGACTTTCCAGACCGCTTCGTCTAATTCATTCTTTTGTAACTCCGTATAGAGTGTCCTACAACCCCAAGAGGCAAGCCTCTTGGTTTGGGCTCTTCCCGTTTCGCTCGCCGCTACTTAGGGAATCGAATAATTTCTTTCTCTTCCTCCAGGTACTTAGATGTTTCAGTTCCCTGGGTATGCCATCAAGACGCTATGTATTCACGTCAAGATACTGCTCCATTACGAACAGTGGGTTCCCCCATTCGGAAATCTCCGGATCAAAGCTCACTTACAGCTCCCCGAAGCATATCGGTGTTAGTGCCGTCCTTCATCGGCTCCTAGTGCCAAGGCATTCACCATGCGCCCTTAATAACTTAACCTATAAAAGTTAGTTACTGCTTTTCTAAAAGAAAAGACTTAAGAACTTATAATAAATTTCTTGAACTATTGCTTTCAATGTCGTTTTATCCAGTTTTCAAAGAACAAGTTTTGAAATGTTTCTAATGAACACTTCAAAACTGAACACAAAACGTTAATGTTTATAAGCCCTAGGCTTATATTTCCGTTAAAATCCTTAGAAAGGAGGTGATCCAGCCGCACCTTCCGATACGGCTACCTTGTTACGACTTCACCCCAATCATCTGTCCCACCTTCGGCGGCTGGCCCCAAAAGGTTACCTCACCGACTTCGGGTGTTACAAACTCTCGTGGTGTGACGGGCGGTGTGTACAAGGCCCGGGAACGTATTCACCGCGGCATGCTGATCCGCGATTACTAGCGATTCCGGCTTCATGTAGGCGAGTTGCAGCCTACAATCCGAACTGAGAACGGTTTTATCGGATTAGCTCCCCCTCGCGGGTTGGCAACCGTTTGTACCGTCCATTGTAGCACGTGTGTAGCCCAGGTCATAAGGGGCATGATGATTTGACGTCATCCCCACCTTCCTCCGGTTTGTCACCGGCAGTCACCTTAGAGTGCCCAACTAAATGATGGCAACTAAGATCAAGGGTTGCGCTCGTTGCGGGACTTAACCCAACATCTCACGACACGAGCTGACGACAACCATGCACCACCTGTCACCACTGTCCCCGAAGGGAAAACTATGTCTCCATAGCGGTCAGTGGGATGTCAAGACCTGGTAAGGTTCTTCGCGTTGCTTCGAATTAAACCACATGCTCCACCGCTTGTGCGGGCCCCCGTCAATTCCTTTGAGTTTCAGTCTTGCGACCGTACTCCCCAGGCGGAGTGCTTAATGCGTTAGCTGCAGCACTAAGGGGCGGAAACCCCCTAACACTTAGCACTCATCGTTTACGGCGTGGACTACCAGGGTATCTAATCCTGTTTGCTCCCCACGCTTTCGCGCCTCAGCGTCAGTTACAGACCAGAAAGTCGCCTTCGCCACTGGTGTTCCTCCAAATCTCTACGCATTTCACCGCTACACTTGGAATTCCACTTTCCTCTTCTGCACTCAAGTCTCCCAGTTTCCAATGACCCTCCCCGGTTAAGCCGGGGGCTTTCACATCAGACTTAAGAAACCGCCTGCGCGCGCTTTACGCCCAATAATTCCGGACAACGCTTGCCACCTACGTATTACCGCGGCTGCTGGCACGTAGTTAGCCGTGGCTTTCTAATAAGGTACCGTCAAGGTGCAGCCAGTTACTACTGCACTTGTTCTTCCCTTACAACAGAGTTTTACGATCCGAAAACCTTCTTCACTCACGCGGCGTTGCTCCATCAGGCTTTCGCCCATTGTGGAAGATTCCCTACTGCTGCCTCCCGTAGGAGTCTGGGCCGTGTCTCAGTCCCAGTGTGGCCGATCACCCTCTCAGGTCGGCTACGCATCGTCGCCTAGGTGAGCCGTTACCTCACCTACTAGCTAATGCGCCGCGGGCCCATCCTATAGCGATAGCCGAAACCATCTTTCAACATCTCATCAGGAGATGAAATGTATTATTCGGTATTAGCCCCGGTTTCCCGGAGTTATCCCAAACTATAGGGCAGGTTGCCCACGTGTTACTCACCCGTCCGCCGCTAACTTTTGGGAGCAAGCTCCCGCAAGTTCGCTCGACTTGCATGTATTAGGCACGCCGCCAGCGTTCGTCCTGAGCCAGGATCAAACTCTCCATAAAAAGAAAATTTGATAAAGCTCAAATTTTTGCTGGCATCAATATGATGTCCAAAATTTTGTCTCTTATAAAAGAAACGTTTATTTCATTAACGTTTTGTTGTTCAGTTTTCAAGGTTCATTTCAGCCGCCTGTTTACAGCGACTTTTATAATGTATCACTTTAATTTTCGGTTGTCAACACTTATGTTTGAAGTGTTTTATAAATACAACTTTTACAATATATCATTTAACAACCCGCATTGTCAACAACTATTTTCAAAATAACAAATCCCTCTACTGCTCAACAGCAGGATTTACAGAGTAACACCATAATAAAAAGATGTCAACTAATTTCGCAATACAATTTAATCAGTATTAAACGATAGTCCGATTCTTAATATTAGTCATAATTACTTAATCGTAATAGCTTCAGCCTTCAAGACTAGTAGATTAAATGTAATTAAAATTCCGTAATGTTGAGTTCAAGTAATAGAAAGAAGCAAAAAACCTCTTTAAAACACTTCACACTTGTGCCGCCAAACAAAAGTTAGTAATTATATTAATCTAGTTGGAGCTTACCATTACAATTACTTCTAACTTAACTTTTCTATTAATAGATTAGTTTCGTTATAAGGGTCCTCGCTTCGCCCATCGCATATACATAATTTCCCTCCTGTTTCACACTGAATAGCAAATCCTCCCCCCTCTACTTCACACAGTTTTATAGGTCACCTGCAAATGACGTTAACAGCCTAATAAACCAAAAAAGACCCCTGCATTAAGGGGTTCACATCCATTTACTTAAAATATATCAAGGCTTTTTCATTCGTTACTTCTATCTTTAAATTTTCTATATCAGATTGCTCAAATAGATCACGGAAAGCATCAGAAGCTTTGGAACCTGATAAATGCCGTGGTTGAAATTTAATGATTCTATTATTTGTTGTGATTGGCCAAATTTCAATGTGATCTAAGCTATTCTCGTTGAAATGTAAAGTAACTGGAAATCCGTATGTTAAAGGAGATCTACCAGGGGTTGTGAAAATGAAGTTCCCTAAGCTATAAAATACAGGTACTGAACCAATTTGGCTTATTTTTTGAAATTGATGAGATCCATGACCAATAATAAC
Organism: Ureibacillus composti; assembly: GCA_030348875.1. GTDB lineage: Bacteria > Bacillota > Bacilli > Bacillales_A > Planococcaceae > Ureibacillus > Ureibacillus composti. The sequence continues at coordinate 556,634 of JAUCEP010000002.1, read as the reverse complement.
CGACGCCCCTGCATCAGCAATGATTTTAGCCTGCTTTTTTTGTTTTTTTGTCACCGGCTTATAATTTATACCCCAATGGATAGAGACTACAATGTGATTCGCACCCAATTCTTTCAATCTATTTATATCTTCCTTGACTCGCTTTTCTGAAAAGGCAGCCACTCCACAGTTTTGATTCGATGCAAAGTAATTGTATTTCTCTTGATAACTCTTTCGGTAACTCATGTAATTTAATAAACCAACCTTAATTTCACCTTTTTTAACAATGACTCCCCTTGTGGCTTCATTAAGATTTCTTCCTGCTCCTAAAAATACCTTTTCGCGATCTTCTAATAGCTCTATTGTTTCTAATAAACCATCCTTCCCATAATCTAGTGTGTGGTTATTTGCTAGATGGAATATATTGATCTTTTTGCGTGTAAAAGCACTCAACACTTCGCTAGACATTTTATATTTATAATCTTTCTCCGCTTTTAATTTTTCAGCCTTATCACAAATAGGCGCTTCTAGATTTATTGTCCGAACATCAGCCTTTTGATAAATCGCATTGAGGTAACGAAAAGGAAATAGATAACCTTTTTGTTTTATTAATTTCTCTGCTGCGTCTCCTAACAGTGTATCTCCTGCGAAAAAGATACTTAGTTCAATTTTTGTTTTATTTGTAACTTCGTATACTAGAGGTGGTTTGTAAGAATCTGACATAATGTTTATCCCCTTTCATTTCATTACCTACAATAAAGTATATGAAATCATTTAGGAGAAAGTGTGTGATATAGTACCTGTCTCGAAGAGCAATAAAAAAAGATATGCAAATGCATATCTTTTTTGAGTGTTACTCCGGAATATAGGGTAATTCTAAGTTTTTCGGTATGTTGATGACATGAGTTTCTGTATAAGATTTTAATCCTTCTTCACCATATTCACGCCCTACCCCTGATTGTTTCACGCCGCCAAATGGAAAACGTACATCCAATCCTTGAATCGCTGCCGTATTGATCATTGTTGTACCTGCTTCTATACGACGAGCGACACGAATGGCATGCTCAACTTCGCCCCATACCGAACTTGTTAAACCGTAAATACTTTCATTATGCAATTTAATAACTTGCTCTTCATCATCAAACGGCAGAATCGGTACAGTTGGTCCAAATTGTTCCTCAACGACGATTGGGTCATGATAATCAGCACCTAAAACAAGGGTTGGTTGAAGGAAGTAGCCATTATCCATAAGTTCAGGATTTAGAATTGTTCCAAGTTTAACGATTTTTGCCCCCTTCTTCTCAGCTTCACTGACTAAGCTTTGGACATATTTTACTTGGTTTTGATTGTTGACTGGTCCTACTGTTACTTCAGGATGGAATGGGTCACCTACACGAATCCATTTATTTGCTGCTTCAATATATTTCTCGACGAAGGCATCATAAATAGAACGATGTACATAGACACGTTTTGCAATCATACAAATCTGACCCGCTGTTAAGAAGTTCGAAATCACCATTCGGCGTAGTGCACGCTCATCATTGACATCGAAATCCTCCAGTACGATAGCGGCATCATTTCCACCGAGCTCAAGGGTCATTTTTTTAATAGTTTCTGAAGCTGCTTTCATAATGCTCTTCGCTGTTTTTGTACCACCAGTAAAGGCGATTTTCGCTACCTTCTCATTAGAAGTTAGCTCTACCCCAACATCGGCTTCCCCATGAACAAGGTTTAATACACCAGGAGGGAATTCATCCGAAATGATTTCACATACACGACTTACAGCAAGAGGAGCAAATGGACTTGGTTTTAACACGATCGTATTTCCTGTTAATAATGCTGGTGCTATCTTAATAGTAGATAATGAAATGGGATAGTTCCAAGGCGTAATGGCAGAAACCACACCAATTGGATCGTGGGTAATAATTGTTCGACCATTATCATGTTCTTTTTCTTCAGGAGCCACAACATCCTTTACATGATCACAAGCAAATTCCATCCACATTAAAGAAACAGCTATTTCTCCTTGAGCATCATATAGCGCCTTCCCATGTTCACGAGATAATAATTCAGCAATATCTTCTGTGGAGTCTTTAATTTTTTGAATAGCCTTTTTCATTCTAACAATGCGATCGTCTACATCACTCCATGCCCAACTTTCAAACGCCTCATATGCAGCATCAATGGCACGGATCGTTTCTTCTTTACTATTAATAGGAGCATATCCAACGATTTGATCAGGATGTGTAGGGTTTTCACGAGGTAACTTATTTTCTGTTTCAATCTTTTCACCATTTATAATCGAATGTATTGTAATTGGTTCTGTAGTCATTGTATTTCCCCTCCAAGTTTTTTTAACCAAATTTAGTATGCTATTGAGGGTAGTAGAATATTCTTCTTAATCGAATTCAAATAAAACGACGAAAGTTCAAGTTATTAGAATTAAACAGAAGAACAACTAGAGATACTGGGTTGGATCTATCTAAGAAACATTAACACAAAAAAGGACGGCGCTAGAGGCAACCGTCCTTGCAAATATACGAATGCTTGTATATCAACTGAACAAACTAACTTAAAGGTTTATTTTGAAGGCGTTCAATTTCGTGAATACGACGTTGATTTTTTTCTTCAAGATGTTCAAGTTCTTCTGGCCCTGCAAATTCCTTACTTACCTCAGCTACACGCATATTATCTTTAATATTTTTAATCATATCTTCTTTAGGTACATAATCTTTTGTCACATTGGGTTTTGATGGATTTTGTTTTGCCATTTCAAAAGCCTCCTATACAATTTGGTTTCAGTATAGTTTGCTTTTCTTGGAGGATATTATACTTAAGCAATCAGCTTGAATACATGTTGATAAATCACAAAAACCCATAAAAGTACAAAGTTAAGCAGATTAATCATGAAGAGTATCTTCATTAATTTGTTCGTTCGGTTAAATTAAAGAGCCATCCATAAAAGGACAGCTCTCACTACAATTATCAAATCGTGTTTTTCATATTGGCGTACATCATCTTAACGGACTCGTCAATTTCATCTCGCGACATTCTCATCGCGGATGCTGCACGTGCGTAACCAATTTCAATTTTACCTTCTTCAAGACCTTTAAATATGGCATCAGCAAATTCATCGACCGGGGTGCCGAAAGTGTGCAGGCCCGCTCCTCCTAAATCGGTATTTACTGCAGGCGGTGCAATTTCGACTACTTCAATGTTTGTATCTTCGAGTTGATGACGTAAACTCATTGTAAATGAATGAACCGCTGCTTTCGTAGCAGAATAAATCGGTGCAATGGCCATTGGGGTAAACGCTAAACCGGAAGATACATTCAGGATTGCTGCATAATCTTTTGTCGCAAAGTACTGCGCAAATAACATGGAAAAGTGAAATGGCGCCTCGACATTGGAAGCTATTTCATTACTGTAATAACTCCAATCTTCTTTCGCGTTCGCCTTCAGGACATGGTAGCGCTGCTGTATACCAGCATTATTGACAAGCACATTCACATCAGGGTGCTCACTTGTTACCCAGTCGAACAAAGCAATTCGATCAGCTTCTTTTGTCACATCACTAACTCGAGTAATTAGTTGGGGATATTGATCTTTTCCTCCCGAAGCTTTGTTTCTCGCCTGCCGCAGACAATCACTTTATTTCCCGCTTTGATAAATTTTTCGGCAAACGCAAAACCAATCCCAGCTGCTCCACCTGTAATCAATACTGTATTCCCTGTTAATTTCATCGTATCCCACTTTCTTTTTACATATAACTAATCTAATTTTGTCTATTTAGCATCTTCATCATAACTTTCAAAATACTTTCCAATTGGGATATAAAATATTCATGAGTGCCGCGCTTTTCACTTTCACCTTTTAATCCAACTTTACTTCAAAGACAAATGTATCCACCTCATTCGCATCAATTGTAGTGAATAGCGAAATCGGACCTTCTGATTGATCGAACGATTGACTAAAGGATAATTTCTCTAAGTTCGTGCGTTTTGCTTCTGGCATGATTGGTGGGAGTCTTTCGCCGTTTTCAATCTCCAACATTAAGAATGCATTTTGTAAATTTAGCTTTCCTTCAATATCGTAATAAACGACTGTTCCCTCTTCTAACTGCTCAAAACCTGTGACAATTAACTTGCTACCATCTGGATAATTGAGGGTATATGGGAGTTCCGATTCAGTCAATGGAATGACGACTTCTTTCACTTTTGAGGATTGATAAGGTCCTCCATGATTGTTATACACTTCAATCATCAACCCATTAGGAGCCTCTTCACGTCCTTGTAGTAAAATCGTATCCTTAAAGTTCACGAATCCGTTTCCTACGTCAATGACTGAACTGCCGGAGCCACCATGGAAACCGAGCGATGTGCCGTTTTCATCATAAACTGAGAATCCGTAGTCGAAGATATCATCTTTTGGTACTGTACGATCGATAATAATTTGTGATTGCACTGGCGTGAATTCTACCTTTTCCACTACGAAGGTTGCATCTTCCCATGTAGCGGAAGTCATTGGAGAGAAAGTCTTCGTAGCTGCTTTCGTCTTCTCCAAATCAATCGGTAATGTAAAATTCCACGAGCCAGTTACTCCCGCAATTTCCCTCACTTTAAGGTCTAGTACTGGTTTTTCTGATAACTCAGATTCCAATCCAATACTCATGTCGATAATTCCTTTGGCGACACCTTCATCTACACTTTGTTCAAACGTTGTTGAGTGGCTAAATTGCTTACCATCTATTAGAGCATTGTAATGTAAAGGTACCCCTCTTCCTTTTACAACACGCTCTAACTCAACTTCCTCTGATTCGAGTGTATAAGCGATCACTAAACGACCACCCCCAAAGTAAGTTTCCGTTATTGTTAGGGTGATGCCTTGATCCGTTACTGTCTGATTTAATGTAGACGCAAGGTCTTGTTCATCGATCACTGTTAATGAACGATCCTCGGAATTACTAAAAATTGAACCGATGATCGGCACTTCTTTCAGCATTTGCGCCATCGTTGGCGAGATAAAACCTGAACCAATGACACCAAAGCTAATAACCGCGGCAGCAACAAGTGACTTCGCTATTAAACGTTTCTTTTTAGGCTTCGTTCGCACCATACGTTCGTTTGTAGGAGGAGCGGTTTCGGGTAGATTATTTAATACATCATCAATCCCTTTTGAAAAGAAGTCTGGCACCTGTTCCTTGTCTTTTCCCCAGGCACGAAGTTGTTCTTCCACTTTTTTATTCATGAATTAATCTCCCTTCTGCATGGTTATTTAAAAGACCACCCAATTTCGTTCTAGCTCTATTTAAACGTGATTTCACCGTTCCACTTGCAATATCTAAAATCGTTGCTATTTCCTTAATGGAAAGGTCCTCATAATAATATAAAGTGATGACTGTGCGAAGGTCAGGTTCTAGACATTTAATAGCTGATTGCACATCAACAATCGCATCTGTCTGTTCACTTACAGTAGTTGGTTCAAGATAATCATCCATTTGGACAATTCTTGTTTGAACTTTGCGGATTTTATTGCATTCGTTAATTAGAATTCTAGTGATCCATGTTTTAAAGTATTTTGGTTCGCGAAGTTGCGAGATATTTGTATAGGCATTTAATATCGTTTCTTGTACGGCGTCTAAGCATTCGGAATCCGATAAAAGAATCGCTTTCGACACTTTATAAAGCGACGATTCCATGCTTTTGATGAGCTGGACAAACGCGTCTTTGTCCCCTTGTTGCGCACGTTTTACTAATCGTTCATCATTCAAACTCTAGTCCTCCTTTTCTTTTGACATTTATTAGAGCAATTTATTGTCCACTTGGTTCACAAGAATTTATATATTTTTACAAAACTTTACTTTTGAATGAATTATGTTCTAATAAAGATTTTAATAAAGTTCCGGCAAGAGCGTAGTGACACAGTTTAGCGCAAGCCAAAAATGCCAAATTAAAAAAGCTAAGAGAAAGATCTCCTAGCTTTTGATTATTATTTCATTTGTTGTATTTATCAAGACCAATTGTCACTTATAGAATGGTGATCGAGCGCTGCCTTATAAATCCTCTAACTCGTCCACGATTGCTCCAGCTTCTTCTAATTTATTCTCTCTAACCAACGCAGCCCATTGAGCAACTTTTTCTAAGCGTGGCATTTACAATATTTCGATATACCCTTCTGTTCCATGCACACGAATTCGCTGTCCATCTTTTATTAAGTTGGTTGCATTTACAACTCCCACCACTGCTGGCAAACCATATTCTCGAGCGATCACTGCTCCATGAGTCATGAGTCCACCTACTTCGGTGACGAGGCCTTTTATGGAGACAAACAACGGTGTCCAACTAGGATCAGTAAAGGCAGTGACTAAAATATCACCATCTTCTAGATTAGCCTCTTCTAGTTTTGAAATAACCCGTGCGCGTCCCTCGATTACACCAGAAGAAACAGGTAGACCTACAATGGCTTCAGTTGGGAGATGTTCTCGTTTGTACTCACCTGTAAGAATTTCCCCATCAGACGTGATCACACGGGGAGTAGTAAGTTTTCCATATAATTTGTATTCGTCTTTTCGTTTGCGAAGTATTTGATCATCTAACTTTTTAGTACGTACGCCTTCATGAAGTTCTTCAAAAGTGAAATAGAAGATATCTTCCGGTTCTTGTAAGACCCCTGCTTGAACTAATCTGCGGGCTTCTTTTAGTAAAGACTGTTTATATATGAAGTAACGATGAATCATGCCGTATTTCGGATATTCGCGATAACCGCTGAAATTCCGAATGAGATCAATTCGCTCTTTTGTTTCTTTTGCTTTTTGTTCACCATCTGGTAATTGCTTTAATCGCAATAATATTTCTTGTTCTTTTTCTAACGCTTTCGTGCGACCTTGTTCAAATTTCAGTTTACCCGCATTCGGTTCAAAGTTTTTGATATTCCCCAAAATGATAGGAATGAGTGTCGTTGGTTTTTCACTCCAACGGGTTTTCGTCATATCAATTTCACCGCTACATCGCATTCCATATTTATTGAGAAAAGCAATAATGGCTTCTTGCGCTTCCTTTCCACCATCAAACTGCCCGAGTTTATCTAAAAAACTTTCTTCTTTTACATGCTCTAAATATTCGATTACTTCCGGATAAGGACGAATCACATCGGCGACATCCAAAAGGGCTAACCCCATTTCCGACGTAACATTGTTTGGAACAGATTGAGAAAGTATGTCTGCCACGTTTTTCTCACCTAACCATTCATAGATCTTGTCATTAATCCATGCGGAAGCCCCCATAGTAGCCATGATCACACTAGAACTTTTGGGGTTAAATAAAATCTTCTTTAATTCTTGGAGATCTTCTAGGATAAAATCAAATAAATCCGTTCCAGATTTTGTTTCGATGTTCTGTTTTAAATCTTCAATCGATTTTTCGCTATTCTGAATCAACTCAGTAACGATAGCCGGATCAGTTACAATTTGAACCGGTCCCCCTAAAGATGCCGGAACCTTTTTGGGCGTGCTCGGTTTTTCCCCATCAGCAGGAAGCAATTTGATAAAATCCCCACGCTCAATAACGGTCATTAGTGCGTCTTTCATGAGCGGATCGTGTTGTCCCATAGTTTTTAACAACATTTCTCTAGTAACAGGTGACGAAAGATGTTGCGTCACATCGACAAACAACCTTCCACCCGCTTTACGCATAGGTGCGGGAGTCGTTAATAGGAAAAAGGACAATCCTAATGGTTTTATCGCATCTGTCATCATTTGTTGATGACCTACCGATATATAGACGTGGTTTTCTCCGTCCCCCGCTTCCGGTATTGGGAAAAGAGTCGTGATTGGTCGGCTTTGCACAATATAAAATGTATCATCCACTAAACACCATTCGATATCTTGAGGGCTACCGAAATATGCTTCAATTTGTCTTCCGATGCTAGCTAGTTGTAAGATTTGTTCGTCCGTAAGTGTTTGGGTTTTTTGTAGATTCGGTGCGATTTCCTTCGTTTCTGTTCCGCCTTCTTTTAGCCCGTAGATTGCCAATTTTTTAGTTGCAATCATCTTCTGGGCGATTTCCTCTTCTTGCACTTTATAGCAATCAGCAGATACTAAGCCTGAAACCAACGCTTCTCCAAGTCCAAAACTTGCATCAATGGAGAGTAACTTTCGGTTTGAAGTAACGGGATCTGCTGTAAATAAAATCCCTGAAGCTTTCGGGAAAACCATTCGTTGAACGATTACAGCTAACTGAACCTCACGATGGTCAAAATCGTTTTGAATTCGATAAATGACAGCACGGTCTGCAAACAAGGAAGCCCAACATTTGCTTATATGCTTAAAGATTGCTTCTTTTCCGATGATATTTAAATAGGTGTCTTGTTGACCAGCAAACGAGGCATGCGGTAAATCTTCAGCCGTTGCACTAGAACGCACGGCATAAGCATGTTCTTCGCCAAACTGAGAGAGTTCATGAGCAACTGCTGTCACTAGTTCAGAAGGAAGTTCTACTTTTAATATGACTTGTCGTATCTTTTTGCTAATTTCAGCAATCCGGTCTTGATCTTCTACTTTTAGCATGTGTAGTTGATCTAACAGCGCTTGAAAGGTTTCGTTTTGTTTAAGGACTTTTTTGAATCCCACGGTAGTTACACAAAATCCTTCTGGTACATGGATTCCTTGGATTTTTGATAATTCTCCTAGATTGATTCCTTTTCCGCCAACAAGCAAAGTCTGCGTTTGATCCATTTCTTGAAAACTGACAACGAAAGAACTCACTCTACATCTCCCCTAACCTTTAATGTTCTATGATTTTAGCAGTCGCACATGAGAACTAACAGTCTATAATGAAGATTTTTTATATGCTATAATTAATATAGGGAGAGGTGCACAGGGATTAATTTGTGCCCTTTTTTTGCGTTATTTAGGTTAATAAGGGAAGTTTACTGTTAGATACGGGATCGAGGCTGATTCCGGGTAATATAAGGGAAGGCTCTCCGTTTTATTTAAATGATATTGAAGTTCTTTTAATTAAGGAAATATTTTTCCGTTAATTATAGAGCCAGGCCTTATTCCATGCGATATAAGGGAATATTTTTCCGTTAATTATGGAATCAAGCCATGAATCAAGGTGAAAATAAAGGAAATTTCTTCGGCTATTTAATTTATTTTCAGATTTTATCACATCATTAGGAATTAGATCTGGTGCTTATGTTGTTGTATTTTATAACCCTTAAAATAAAAAAGCTAAGAGAATGGTCTCCTAGCTTTCCATCACCCTTCGTTAGTCGGGCAAACCCCTCATACTCCTTCATCACTCACACTTTCGCCTCACTCAATTTATATCCCGAGCGATTCTTTTAATACGTTTGTTAAATAATCTACATGTGTTATTTTTTTATTACATTCGCTGCTGTCGATGCAAATCAGATTGCCGATTGACTTGTAATAGTCCGGGTTATTCATTTTTTTCGCTTTTGTTACCGTGGAAAAATAGGCCACTTCGTTCATGCTGTTGCAGAAGGAACAAATATTTCTTTTACTCGTTGCTGCCATTTCACACTCAATGCCGACCATGTTTCCCTCTAGCTCATATACGATAAATTTTTTATTATATCTGGAGTCTTTCCAACTTAAATAAGTGATCTGACTAAGGTCAATATGGGATAAATCAGGCAGTTTAAGTTTTTTATGTTTCGGAAAGATTTTCTTCAGTTGTTGCTCCGTGATGTTAGGAAATGGTAGTAAACAGTCTGATAGATGTTCGATATATCGGTCATACTCTTTATCTGATTTCAATTTAGATAGATCTAATAGTTTTTGTTGTTCCACTGACGCTTCTGGAAAAAGAGCGAAGATTTTAGCATTCGCTAAGTCGATTGTAGCTGCTAAAACATTCGGCGGAACATTCTTTCTGACACAATCCTTTATTAATGCAATTTGTTTATTAATAAAATTGAACTGTTCGTTTTTAATAAATTTTTCTCCCATACGTATTTCTCCAATCTTTTTTGCTCTTACCCTTATTGTAATCAACGCAGCAAACAAAAGAATTGGATAAAATGATTTATAAATGTTTTTTACATAAAAACAGCACTGATGAAAAACTCCACCAGTGCTGTTCCCTTATTTTTTATGTGAATAGACAATTTTCTTAATGGTTTCAGTTGAAAGGAAATATTCCTCGGCTAGTTGTTGGATACTGCTGCCGCTATTAAAAGCATTTCTAATGTTGTCATTACGACGGTCAAGTATCCCTCTCCCACCACTTGAGGTTCCCCATTTCAAATAATCCGTTTCCGGCTTGGGAATGTAAAGCGTTGCCCCTTGGACATACTTTTGGATTTCTTCTATAAGCTTTTCAGGTAAAACCTTGTTTGCATTGATATATTTCATTTTGCTCGCTCCTTATTTGATTTAGATAAATAAGGTGCAAAGCCAAAATATTAGAAAAGCTTGTTTAGCGATAAAGTTTCCCGTTTCGCCCCATGCAAAGTATCGCCTCTCTAATAATAGGCTTTGCATGAGTGGAAGAAGTACCGGATAGTCTTGAATGATTATCCAACTGTAAGCACCCCCTTTAATCGAATTATATCGAAATTTACACTTAGTTGAAATCATCTCGGCCTGATTATTTTATGTTCATTTTTGAAAGTAGAGTAGTGCAGGAAGACAAAATTCTTTCCAAATTTATGTGAGCGCATTACAAAAGGCTCACAATGCAGGTTTGACTACTTCGAACCGGTTTAATTCACCTTCAAAATAATCTTCCCAATATTTCGGTTACTCTCCATATGTTCATGGGCTTGTTGAATTTGATCAAGTGGATATACACAATCAATAATCGGACGAAGCTTATTTTGACAGAATAGCTCCTTTGTTTTAGAGAAAAAATCAGTTGTCAGTTCCGCTTTGTATTCATCGCTTCTTGGAGTGAGCAGTGTTCCAGTAAGTTGGATTCGTTTTAACATAAGATCCATTAAATTCAACTTTTCTATTACGGCCCCACCTAAAATTCCAATCAGCACCCAGCGGCCATCTACTTTGATACTAGTGTAATTTTTATCCCAATAAGATGAACCGACAAAATCAAGAATCAAGTCCACCCCTTGATTGTTCGTCCCCTTCAACACTTCCTCGTCAAAGTTTTGTTCCTTATAGTTAATACAAACATCCGCTCCTAATGAATGGCAAACTTCCAACTTCTCATTGGAGCCTGCTGTTGTCATCACTTTGGCTTGGCCTAATTGTTTGGCAAGCTGAATTGCCGCAGTTCCAACGCCACTACCACCAGCATGAATTAACACGGTTTTACCTGCCCGTAATTGGCCGATCCAAAATAGCGTTTGATAGGCAGTCAAAAATACTTCCGGAATGGCTGCTGCCTCTTCAAATGAAAGGTTTTCTGGTATTTCGATTGCTCGATCATCCGGCATCACGACGTATTCTGCATAACCGCCGCCATTGACAAGTCCCATCACCCGTGTGCCAACTGATGTTTTTGTACCTGTCCCGGCACTTTCAACAATCCCAGCCACTTCAACACCTAAAATAGGATTTTTCAAATACCCTGAACTTTTTTGTCTATTGACGATATCCGTACGATTTACAGCCGCTGCCATTACTTTAATTAATAATTCACCATCTTTTGGAGTTGGTTTTTCATAGTCCACCACTTGCAATTGCTCGGGGCCACCTGGTTGTTTTACCTTAATCGCTTTCATTTATAGACCTCCTTATTTAGAAATTGTTTTTCCTTTTTTGCTCTTTAAGGTATGATTATTTATTAGTTGTGTAATAAACGATTGAAGCGATTGAGTTACAAATGCTCCATTAGGTAATGTATGTATTTCTCCCTGAGTTTTAGAAAGACTTACTTCCCTTCACGATTAAAATGGACTTATCATAAAAAGAATGTATTTGCAGCAACAGAAATCCCAAGTAACAAAACCCCACTTTAATCCCAATTTTATATACAGGATTTTATGCATTATCATATACAAATCCCGTTTTAACAAGCAAAAATACAGCCATTTTTCCCCAATTTACATAAAAAATAAAAAAATTATAAATTTTTTATAAACGATTATTCATCGTATCCTTAAGTGGGAATTTTCTACATTTTTATTTTTTGAATATAAAATAAATTGCGAATCAACACACATAAAATAACATGGAATTTTAACTAGATTAAAACATCCTCATTTCCGCATTCATCAGTCATCTAACTCATTCTTCCCTACTGTAATTTCCCATCTGAAATAAATAAAATTCAACCATAAAAATTATTTTATTAAAGTGACAATATGTAAATTTTTAACATAAAATATATCTCAATAAGTGAAATTAATATTAAAAATTATCAATAAAATATTCATTCCATTTTGTATACAAAAAACCAAGTGGAATACAATGGAAAACTCAAATAAATTCCCTAAAACTCCTTATATATCAACATATAAAAGCATCTAATAGTTTCACTTCACCTTAACCAGATAAACAAAAAATGTATTAATATACAAATTTTTATCGAGTTGATTCATCACTTACTTTGACTTTATACTAGGGGAGAAAATTTTGAAAATTCAAAGGGGATATTCAAATGATGCGAAAAGAAATTTCAATAATCGGGGTACCAATGGACCTTGGGCAAACTAGAAGAGGCGTGGACATGGGACCAAGCGCTATCCGTTATGCAGGTGTGAGCGAAAGACTTGAATCCCTTAACTATGTAGTTCATGACGAAGGGGATATAAGAGTTGAGATTAAGGAAAGAGCTCAATCCGATACAGAAAGTAATTTAAAAAACTTGAAAGCGGTTGCAGATGGCAATGAAAAACTAAGCCAAAAAGTAGATGAAGCCATTCGTTCTAATCGATTTCCTTTAGTTTTTGGAGGAGATCACAGCATTGCGATTGGAACATTAGCTGGTGTATCAAAACATTATAAGAACCTCGGAGTTATCTGGTATGATGCGCACGGTGATTTAAATACGGCAGAAACTTCACCATCTGGAAATATTCACGGGATGCCATTAGCAGTGAGCTTAGGAATCGGGCACCCTACCCTAACGAATATCGGTGGGTATTGTCCAAAAGTTAAACCTGAGAACATCGTCATCATCGGCGCTCGCTCTTTAGACGAGGGAGAAAGAATACTAATTAAAGAAAACGGCATTAAAGTCTATACGATGCATGAAGTTGACCGTCTTGGTATGACAAAAGTTATGGAAGAAACGATTAGTTATTTAAAGGAACGTACAGATGGTGTACATTTATCGCTTGACCTAGATGGCTTAGATCCAGAGGAAGCACCAGGAGTAGGTACGCCTGTTGCAGGAGGTCTTAGTTACCGCGAAAGCCATTTAGCTATGGAGATGCTCTCTGAATCTAACATTATTACATCTGCGGAATTCGTAGAGATTAACCCAATATTAGACGAAAAAAATAAAACAGCGGATGTTGCTGTTGCCCTAATGAGCTCATTATTAGGAGACACATTACTTTAATAACAGTAAAGCGTTCTTAAAATATAAGCTAAAAGGGGTGTTGCAAAATGGGAGCATTGGAGAACCAAACAAACGAATTAAAGCGTAGTATGAAGGCAAGACATTTATTTATGATTTCACTCGGAGGTTGTATTGGAACAGGGTTCTTCCTAGGCTCAGGTTATACGATTCAGCAAGCTGGACCAACTGGCGCTATTCTCTCCTACTTAGTAGGTGGACTGATTATGTATTTAACGATGCTATGTCTTGGTGAACTCTCTGTCGCCATGCCTGTCTCTGGTTCATTCCAAGTATACACAACGAAGTTTATTAGTCCGGCAATCGGTTTTTCTGTCGGTTGGCTTTATTGGTTAGGATGGGCAGTAACGGTTGCCCTTGAGTTTTTGGCTGCAGGTCAGCTTATGCAAAGATGGTTTCCTACCTCACCGATTTGGATGTGGTGTTTGATTTTTGCTTCTTCTCTCTTTCTATTAAATGCCTTATCCACTAGGGCATTTGCGGAATCAGAGTTTTTGTTTTCAAGCATTAAAGTGTTAGCTATACTGATCTTTATCGTACTTGGTGGATCTGCTATGTTCGGGCTTATTGACATAAACAATGAACAGAATGCCCCTCTGTTCTCTAATTATTTTGCTGAAGGTCTCTTCCCGAATGGTGTAACAGCACTGCTGATCACGATGATTACGGTTAATTTTTCTTTCCAAGGTACAGAATTAATTGGGATTGCTGCTGGAGAAAGTGAAAATCCAGAAAAGACAATTCCTAAGTCGATTAAGCAAACTGTTTGGCGTACACTTTTCTTCTTTGTTTTATCTGTTTTCATACTTGCCGGGCTGATTCCAATGAATCAAGCAGGAGTTGTGGAAAGTCCATTTGTTGTCGTTTTAGAAAATATAGGAATCCCTTACGCTGCTGATCTGATGAATTTCGTAATTCTGACAGCACTATTATCGGTGGCCAATTCTGGAATTTATGCAGCGACACGAATGCTTTACTCGCTTTCTCAACAAGGAATGGCAAGTCCTAAATTAGGTAAAGTGAATAAACGAGGCGTACCTATGAATGCTCTGCTTATTACCTTTGCAATTGCTGGCTTATCCCTACTTTCAAGTGTAATCGCTGCAGAAACGGTATTCCTTTGGTTAATTTCCCTTGCAGGTTTAGGTGCACAAATTGGATGGATTGCCATTACAGCTTCACATCTTGCATTTAGAAGAAGATTTATTCGTGAAGGTGGAAAAGTGGAAGATTTAAAATTCAAAGCCCCACTTTATCCGTACCTTCCGATGGTCGCATTATTAGCAAACTGTATTGTAATGGGCAGTTTAGCATTCGATCCAACGCAGCGAATAGCACTTTATTGTGGTGGCGCGTTCTTTCTCGGTTGCTACGGCGTTTATCATTTCAAGGTAAAGAAAAATCAGCAGTCGGATATAGAGGAACAAGAAATCCAATTAGTATCCGATAAAAAAATGGTCTTTTAATTATTGTAGTATCTATTTGAGTTTATAAACTTTTTATAGCCCCCCACTCAAATAGTATAAAACCCCTACCCCCTTCTTTTAATAGTGGGCGTAGGGGTTTACTGTTGTTTAAGCAATTATTCGGCAATTCCGCATTACATTAAAATAGTACTTTTCGCCATTAATGGAATGCTACCTAGGATAGCTTACTAAAAGTTAATTCTAATAAGGCGTCTGGTGAGAGCGGACTAAGCACACAAGCCGCAAAGCCACGTTGAAAACGTGTCTTTACGACTTGTCTTTGTGCTTTGTGTAAGGTCCGCTCACATAAAATTTTTCCTTCTAAACGTTCCGGAAACTTTGCGCGGCTTACAGTGGTAGGCCGCGGTTTCTGGAGAGTGGCTAACACTTATTGCTATTAAATTTTTAATTACCAGAATTTAATAAAGTAATAGTAGCTTTTCTAATAATTCTACCTATGTATAAAAAAGGAAAGTATTCTGCATAACACAGAACCCTTTCCTTTTTAATTTAAG
This sequence comes from Ureibacillus composti, assembly GCA_030348875.1. GTDB lineage: Bacteria > Bacillota > Bacilli > Bacillales_A > Planococcaceae > Ureibacillus > Ureibacillus composti. Next base: position 541,166 of record JAUCEP010000002.1, on the reverse strand, counting down.
TGGTTACTTATTTTCTTTCTTTACCCATTGAATGGAATAATTGAATTGAAGAAAATGCGTTAAATGGCATTTCTAAATTGTGTTTAATGCTTTCTTCATAAGTAGCTTTTAAGTCTTTTTGTAATACTGCTAGTGCTGTATCTGCAGTCCACTCAGAAACATCAGTCCAGTTGCGTGCTACCCAGCTATCGCCCGTACTTACTTGTAATAAACTAATAATTTCATCTTGTGGTAAACCGTAATGAGCACCTAATTTTAAACCTTCTGCAAGAGCGTTCATGTTAATACCTAGAATCATGTTGTTTACTAATTTAGCTACTTGGCTGTTACCTGCTTCAGCACCATAGTAGAATGTGTTTGAACCCATAGCATCGAAGTATGGAGCAAAACCTTTCACGATTTCTTCAGCACCTGAAGTCATGATTGATAAAGTACCAGCAGCAGCACCTGAAGCACCACCAGAAACTGCAGCACTGATTAATTTTAATCCACTTTCAGATTCTACTCGAGCACCTAATTCGTTCATTGCATCTGGAGAAAGAGTACTCATCACGATTACTGTTTTACCAGCAGTGTTTTCTGCAGAAAGAATACCGTTTTCGCCAAAAATAACGTCTACGTTTTGTGCATAGTCACGAACCATTGAGATCACTGCTTCGTCAGCTAGTTCTGCTACTTCTTTCACAGTATCTACCATTGTAAATCCTGCAGCTTCTGCTTTTTCATAAACACCTTTCCAAGCGTCGAAACCGATTACTTCAAATCCTGCTTTTTTAAGGTTTGCTGCCATTGGGAATCCCATTGTTCCTAGTCCGATAAATCCAATTTTTTTAGCCATGTCTAATTCCTCCAATTATTATCAATATATTTGCAATTACTATTATTTGGAAATAAATCCATCACTATGAATGGAGCACTACTCTTTATACATAAAAACTGTCCGAATGGAAGTTTTGATGCCAATTACTTATAAGACATTTAAATTATGCTAAGCCCATTACTGCCATAATTACGACAATTACCATTGCAATCCAGTGCGTTACACAGACAGCGATGAAACCGTTTTTGAATGATTCTTTCATTGTTAAACCTGTGATTTTGTTGAAGATTAATAAGAATCCTGAATAAGGAACAATTGAAAGTGAAACCGATGCGATTGCAACTGCACGGTGAATTGTTTCTGGGTCCAAGCCTAGTTCTAAATAGTATGGTACGAAGTTTGTAATTGAAATACCGATTGCACCTACAGCAGATGCTGTAATAGCACCAATCAAACCAGTACCTACCATTAATGAAAGAACTGGTGGTCCAGGAATCGATTGAATTAATGAGAAAATACCATTGAACGCTGGTACCCCAGTCGCGATACTACCGAATGCGATTGTACTACCAGTTGTAATTGTTGACCCAACAGATTCATTAGCACCTTGACTAAGTAAATCTTTTTGATCCTTAATTTGTTTGCGGAAGAAAATTGCACTTAAAAGAATGGCAAGAATTAACGCAATATAGATGATATAAGGTACATCTGTAAAGATTAAGATGGTTGCTAATAAAACTAAGATTGGTAAGAAACTGATAAAGAAACCTGGAAGTTCACGTTTCTCTTCCTTACCTTTTTCAATTTCTGCAAATCGCGATTCAAATACTTCATTTTTACTTAAGCTGCGGTTTAACACGATTTTCATAAATACTAAGATGAAAATAATCGCAGCAATCGTTGTAACGATACCGATTAATGCACCAGCTGTTAGTGAAGTACCTAACGCATTTGATGGTACAATGTTATGCATCGATGGAGCACCTGGTAACATCGTCATGGTAAAGGTAGATGTACCACCAAAAATTGGAATGACTACTAATTTCCAAGAAATATTTAATTGTTGGAAAATAGGTTTAGCCATTGGTACTAAAGCGAAAATAATAACGAATACGTTAATACCACCGTAAGTTAAAACTGCAGAGATAATAAATAAAGCTACTAACGCGTTATATGGATTTTTTGTCCCTACAATTGACAGAATTTTGTTGGCAATCGAAACCGTCGCGCCACCCATATCCATATATTTCGCTAATATTGATCCTAATAAGAAGATTGCAAAGTTCGATGCAACAAACCCTGCGAGGTATGTCATGTACGAACTTTCTTTACCGAATACAGCGCTAATATGTCAACATCGTTAAATAGCAACACGACGATTGTGGCAATTGGTGCAGCAACGATAATATTAAACTTTTTAACTATAAATAGGATGATTGTCAGAATCCCTAACAAAATCCCCAAAATACCTAATATATCCATTCTCATTCACCTCTTATTCTCTAGTTGTTACTGGATATAAGTTCGCAATGTTATCCTGAATTTCCACTCTTATCAAACTCATTCCTTACCAATTGAATATTATAGGAATATAATTCTAAACAGAGTATTACTAATTAGTAAATCTTTAATTCGAGGTAACGGTGAAACTTTTCCTTCATTTATTTAATTTTTTGACTCAAAACTATATAGTCTGGATTAGCATTAGAATCGTCAGTGTGAGGGGTTGGTAATATTACCCAATACCTCTCCTAACTCCATTACAATTTGGCCTCTTCCAATTATAAATTGTACAGATTTTTCCTTACTGCAAAGATATACTCTTTCACGATATCTAACACTTTTTGGTAGCGCTTTATCTCTCCTTCGTGTTATTCCTTCTGCTTGTGATTTGTTTAACAAAGCTACTATAACGCAAAGTTCATATATTCGTAAAATATATATTCTTCATAGTATGTATTCCTTTTTTTCATAGATAGGAATTACTTATACAATGTTGTTTATTTAAAGATGTCACGAAACTGCTATTTAAAAATAATAAAAAGATTCTTTGAAAGTGGATGATTGTACATCTAAAATTAGAATGATTAAAATGAATGAAATAAACACAAGATATCTATATTTTTCATAGATTGGAGATTAAATTTATGGATATACGTCACCTTACTTACTTTATAGAGGTAGCCAAATATAAGAGTTTTACGAAAGCTTCTCAATCCCTACATTTGTCACAGTCTACAATTAGTAAAGTGGTAAAAGGTTTAGAAGAAGAGTTAAATGTAGAACTGATTGACCGTTCAGCAAAGCAAATTGAATTAACAGAAGCAGGTGAAATCGTTTTTGCTGAAGGAGAAATCATTATGGAATCGTTAAATGATTTATCGACCCACCTATATGATTTAATGAACTTAAAAAAAGGAAAAATAAAATTTGGTATACCGCCAATCATCGGGTTTTTATTTTTCCCAAAAATCATTAAAGGGTTCAATAATCTGTACCCTGATATTAAAATTAAAATTTTTGAAGATGATTCAAGAAAGGTTATACAAGATGTCAAAGAAGGAACATTAGATCTTGGCGTGGTCATGCTACCAGTAGATGAAAAGGAATTTGATATTGTTCCCTTCGTTAATGATGAATTGTCGCTATTCGTCCATACTTCTCATCCATTAGCTCAGAGGGATCAAGTGGAAATAAAAGAATTAGAAAATGAATCCTTTATTCTATTTAATAAAAGTTTTGCTATTCATGACATCATTATTCAAGAATGCCTAAGAGCTGGTTTTCGTCCGGAAATTGCTTACGAGAGTTCCCAGTGGGACATGATCAGAGGAATGATTAACGAGAACTTGGGAATTTCAATTTTCCCAAAACCCATTGCAAATATAGTCGATCACGAGTTTATCAAGGCGGTTCAAATTGTGAATCCAACCTTCCCTTGGAATTTAGGATTTATTTCTAAGAAAAAGAAATACGCTTCACCTGCAGTTCGTGAGTTTATCCAATATATTTCAAACATAACGCCTTCTAATTATGAATAAAAGGAATATATATAATAGGATATATGTATTTTACGAATAATCCTTATAGCGTTATATTTATTTCCGACAAAACAAATAGTTTTTAGGAGGAATAAAAATAATGGCAGAAGTAGATCGTTATCAAAGAGGATTAGATATTATTAAAAAATATTCTTTAGAAGGAAATGATGAAATTTCATCAGTACAACAACTTCGAGATGCATATAGAAGTCTTGCACCAGATTTAGAAGAACTTATTGTTTCATTTGGTTTTGGAGATATTTATTCACGTGAAGGGTTAACGGATAAAGAACGTACAATTGCTACACTTTCGGGTCTTACAACTTTAGGTGCAGAGCCTCAATTGGAATTGCATATCAACAATGGACTCAATATTGGCTTAACTCCAAAGCAAGTTGTTGGTGCAATCGTGCACATGCTTCCATATGCTGGTTTCCCTCGTGTTTTAAACGCTCTTGGCGTCGTTAAAAAAGTATTTACTCAACGAAATGTTACAATTATCGATTAAGAAAAATGCAGGGTGAAATGACTACCTGCTATAACGGGTGAATTATGGTAAATACCATCTATTGTAATTAATTCGAAAACGCTGCGGCTATCACGGCCACAGAACGTTTTCGAGTTATTTTTTTATATGGACCCTTTAGCATCATTGATCAATGTTGTTTTATCAGAGGTGGCGAAGGGCTTTCTTACAAAGCGAAGATCGATTTAATCCACTACCCTTTTGCCATTAATATAATAATTAGGCTCTGAGAAAGGAATAAATACAACCTCTACCTCATCCACTCCAGTTGACAGAATATGATTGGTAACGGATTTTGCGAAGCGGTCGCGAGTTTCTCGCCCACGTTCAAACCACTTTACTTCAATTAGCGGAAAGGAAGGGATCTCTTCACCGTCAAATACAAATGTGGAATGCGGCACTTCGAACGTAAAATTATCTGTCCCGCATTCACAAATCTCTGCAAGTTCCCCTACTAATGGCTTGCTGATTCTTTTCATTTCTTCAATTGAAACTCCTCGAATTACTAAATGTGGCATATACATTCCCTCCATGATGGATCAATATTTTTTAGCTTTTTATTAATTGTACCTTTTATTAGTAGGCGATTCCTACACGTGTTCTAATAAAATCGTTATTTGTTATTTGGCTAAATGTAAATTCTGCTGTATCCGGCACCGAAATTTTAACCCCATTCTCCGGTAAGAAGTTACGTTCGATACGATAGTTTCCTTCTCTTTCCCCATCCGGCAAATACGTAGGACAAACAATCGTCCAGTCGAGGTTTGATTGTTGAAGCAGATCATAGACTTTATGATGTTCTTCGGCGGCACGGGTGATCTTACGTTTCGATTCACTTGACTGATAACGCAAAACATCTGGGCTCACTCGACTTTGCAGAATTCCGGCAGTCCCTACTGTGATGATTCTTTTGATTCCTTCATTTTCCATCGCTTCGATCATAAGCGGCATACTTTCTGATAGAGTGTTGCCCCCATCGGTATTGAGTGCACTAATCACCACATCTATTCCGCGCATTGCACGAGCGATCTCCTCTTTATTTAAAACATTCCCTTGGAGAATCGTTAAATTTCCATCTTTTATTTGAAGCTTCTCTGGCGTGCGAACTAGCGTAGTCACCTGATGCTTGTCCTGAAGTGCAAAAGACACGATGTGACTCCCAACTCGTCCTGTTCCACCTATAATTAAAATATTCATGAGAATCCCCTTTCTCTCGAAGTGCCAACGTTTGCACTCGTTTATTGTACGAATTCACTAAAATCTAATTCTATTGTATAGAACTAATAAACCCCTGTCCTAAATTTAAGACAGGGGTTTAACCTTTGATAAAAACATTGCCCATACATTTAGAGAATAGGTTGTTGGGGGCTTGTAGTAGAAGGTGCTTTTTATCAAGTGGCTTGTGATCATATCCCTCAGATAGTTGCTCCATACAGAGGGTTCTGCTCATAACCATCGAAATCTTGCTCATATACAGAGAGTTGTGCTCATATCCCTACAAAAATTGCTCATATACAAGGGTCTGCTCATATCCCTCAAAAAGTTGCTCATATAGAGGAACTTCTGCTCATATCCCCACAAAAATTGCTCATAAACAGGACGCTTTAGCTCATAACCTCAAGATAGTTGCTCAAAAACCAATTCACTTGCGCATTAACCTATAAGAAAGCTAGCCACTTCATACATATAAATTTCATCGCTGAAAGTTATTGTTGTATAATCTGCAGATAGTTACCACATGTATCATCGAAGATTGCTATTGTGACGCCTCCCGCTTCTTTCGGCTCCACCGCAAAGTTCACTCCCAGTTTTAATAACCTTTCATACTCTTTGTTAACATCTTCAACACCAAACATCGTTACTGGTATGCCGTCTTCATATAATCTCTTTTGATATTCCTCAGCAGCTGGATGATTATTTGGTTCGAGTATCAGCTCGGTACCGTCTGGATGATCAGGGGAAACAAGGGCAATCCATCTAAATTCTCCGACAGGTACATCGTGTTTTATTGCAAAGCCTAGTGTTTCAGTATAAAACTTTAGTGCCTTTTCTTGATCGTTTACGAATATGCTCGTAACAATGATTTTCATATGGTTTTGTCTCCTTTTCTATTTGAAGTGTATGATGCTCCGCTACAATTTGGGCCATGTAGTGAATCGATAGGTTTACATTCCCTACTCCTATCATGCCATTTACTGGCGATTATTCATACCGATTGAACTTAGGGACAGCGGGGACAGGTACACTGTCCCAAGTGTTGGGACGAGGTACCTGTCCCCTACGTCCCATTTCCCCTACGTCCCATTAATTAATGCAAGATTAATTGAATTGAGTCATATAGTTGTAATTATACAGAAGCTATAGAAAAGATGGAGGTTTCTTATGAACAGAACAAAAAAGTCCTACATCAATGCAGTACTTTTGGTGATTACTTTAATGATCAACTTTATGGGCGCAATTGGCTTAATTAATGGAAATTCACAAAAAGAGGTTTCAGATCGATACTTTACTTTAATCACACCAGCGCCGATTACTTTTAGCATTTGGAGTGTTATCTATCCGCTCTTGATCATTTCAATTATTGTGATGATTATAAAGAAAAATGATTCGTACTATCAGAAAGCTGTCGATGAAATTAGCGAGCTATTCTGGATTTCTTGCCTGATGAACATAGCGTGGATTATCAGTTTTTCTTACCTTCAAATCGGAACCTCGGTAATCTTTATTTTGTTACTCTTAATCACACTGTTACTTATTCTTCAGAGAGTTACGAAGATACACGATGGAAAGCACTCCTTACTGCCATTGACATTTGGATTATATGGAGGCTGGCTTTTTATTGCCACAATAGTGAACATTGCTGCGTGGTTAGTCAAAATAGAATGGAACGGCTTTGGAATCCCTAATATGATTTGGGCAATCTCCATTCTTATAATCGCGGTAGCTGTAGTCTATACGATCCTTTCGACTAACAAGAATGCTGTATTTCCTTTACCCGTTGCTTGGGCTTACCTTGGAATCTATCTGTCGCTTAAATCACTAAACTATAGAGGAGAATATGACATTCTTCAGTTTGTTTCCCTTGCAGGAATGATCGTATTAGTTGTCATGGCAGCAATTCAATTCTATCGAAACGGATTTGCCATATTGCCTAGGGATTAGGAACAGGTACACTGTCCCATTTTTTGGGACGAGGTACCTGTCCCCCATGTCCCTGCAATTTTCAGATTAAGAAAATTGGCTTTTTGGTGCAATGAATCCTGGAATATTAGAACTTATACTTTTAACCAAATAGTGCAAAATATAATGAGCTATAAATATAAGAAGGGATTTAATCGATGATGGATTTAAATTTAATTTGGCAAACAATTCTAATTTTCATTGTAGGGACTATTTTTTTAAGAATCGGTGGAAGAAAAACGATATCTCAAATGACGATCCCTCAAACGGTGATGATGATCGCCCTCGGTACGTTACTAATCCAACCCGTTACGACTAAAGGGCTTGGGGCCACTTTTGTAACCGCTGGCGTACTAGTATTAAGTTTAATTTTAACTGAGTATATTCAATTAAAATTCGACAAAGCAGAGACAGCCATATCTGGTAAGGCAGTACCTGTTATTCAAAATGGCTCGTTAATGGAGAACAATTTAAAGAAGCTTAGATTGACCGTCGATAAATTAGAAGAACGATTGCGGCAAGTTGGGGTTACGAGTATTCAAGATGTACAATACGCCACTCTCGAATCTAACGGACTCTTAGGCTATACATTAAAGCCGGAAAAGCAGCCTGCCACAAAAGAGGACATTCAAAATCTGATGATGCTCATTCAAAACGGACAACTTTTAAATACGAATAACCAAACTCAACATAATATTTTCTCTGAAACGTTAAATGAAAATAGTGATGATGATTTACCGAAACATTTACAATAGCTTTGTGAGGTCATTGCCCATAGTGGGAGGTGGCCTTTTTCGTAGTGAAAATTAGTGCCCTTCTCTTAAGGACTGGGACAAGGAACCTGTCCCCCTGTCCCTATCAATTATTACAATATATTGAATTTTAAATATAGCAGTAATATAATCAAACAAAGAATGAAGGAGAAGAATTTGGAATAAACGCTATAATTTGAAGTACTAATCGAAGTGATGAGGATGTAAAACATGATGAAATTCAGTATTAAAGGTTTGTTTGCTCATTCAATTAAAAGTAAGTTATTAACGGTTTCGATCTTGCTACTAACTATTCCGATGATTGTTTTAGGGATATTTAGCTTTCAGAAAAGTAGTAATAGTTTAAGTGCACTTGGAGAAACGAATTTAAAGAATAGTGTTGAATACACAATTGAGTTAATGAATGTACTAAACGAACAAGTTGAAAATGGTGATCTTACCTTAGATGAGGCGAAGGAAAAAGTAAAACTAGCAGTCCTTGGAGAGAAGCAACAAGATAACACAAGACCCATTAATAAAAATTTAGACTTAGGCGAAAATGGATATGTCTTTATTTCGGATAATGAAGGGATTCTCATTGCACATCCAACAAATGAAGGAAGTAACCTTTGGGATAAACAAGATATTGATGGAAAAAATTATGCACAAGAATACATAGATCACGGATTAAATGGAGGCGGATTTACATATTATTCTTACCCTCTCCCTAATAACCCTGAACAAATTGAAGAAAAGGTAACCTATTCAAAAGCTTTCGAGGATTGGGGCTGGGTCGTCGTTGCCGGTACTTACATGATCGATTTTAATGAACCTGCAAATGAAATCTTACAATTAAATTTAATCATTATCAGTATTACATTAGTTATTGGTATTTTAATTATTTGGTTCTTTGCAAATCACGTTTCTACCCCAATAAAAAAAGTAACAGAACAAATGTCATATATAGCAGATGGCGACTTAACACGTCATCAACTTGAAATCAGCTCTAAAGATGAAACGGGAAAGTTGGCAAATGGCATCAATCATCTGCAAGATAAATTAAAAAATATGGTTCAAAATATTTCTCAAGCATCCCAATTGATTACAGGACATAGTGAGGAACTAACGCAATCTGCAAATGAAGTGAAAACTGGTGCTGAACAAGTGGCGAGAACGATGGAGGAAATTGCTTCAGGTACAGAATCACAAGCAAGTCACGCTGCTGATCTTTCCTCCGCTATGGGAACATATGTGGAGAAAGTAGAAGAAGCCAATGAAAATGGCTAAAGAATCCATCAGTCGTCTCATGAGGTATTACAATTAACTGAAGGCGGTTCGAAACTAATGTTGCAATCGATTGAACAGATGGCAAATATAGACCGAATTGTCCAAGACTCTGTTCAGAAGGTTCAACAATTAGATGTTCAGTCGGGTGAAATTTCAAAATTAGTAACTGTCATTCGAGAAGTTGCAGAACAAACAAACCTTTTAGCATTGAATGCAGCAATAGAAGCCGCTCGAGCTGGTGAACATGGACGAGGCTTTTCAGTGGTAGCCGAGGAAGTGAAAAAGCTCGCGGAACAAGTAGCAAGTTCGGTTTCGGAAATTACGCATATCGTCGAAACAATTCAAACAGATTCTTCGGAAGTTGCTATCTCCTTACAAACGGGCTACAAAGAAGTAGAAAAAGGAACGAGTCAACTTAAAACAACTGGCGAGACATTTGAGAAAATTAGTGAATCTGTAAAAGTAATGGGTGAAAATATACAAACGGTTAGTGAAAGTTTAATGATGATCAAATCAACTAGTCAGGAAATGAATTCAACCATAGAGGAAATTGCTTCAATCTCACAAGAATCTGCAGCAGGTGTGGAACAAACATCGGCCTCTTCTCAGCAAACGAGTAGCTCAATGGAAGAAGTAGCGGCGAGTTCTGAGGAGCTTGAAAAATTGGCTGTAGAGTTAAATCATTTAATCCAACAATTTAAGCTTTCATAGATACAGTTTAAATGGGATACTACGACTTCATGTGAAAGCGTAGTATTCTTTTTATAATTCTCCGCTTCTCCCCCTTCTAATGGTTGAATAAAAAAGAGCTACAAGAGAACTCTATCATCTTAACTAAGGTCAGCATTGATACAGGCATTTTTGGGACAAGGAACCTGTCCCCCTGTCCCTCTTGACGAAAGCACTTTTCCGTCGTAAAGTAAAGTTAACTACATAAAAGTATTAGGTGCCCGATTAGGGAGAATAGGGAATAAAGTGAAAGTCTTTAGCGGTCCCACCACTGTAAAAGTGAGTTTCATAGAGAATGCCACTGGAAATATTCCGGGAAGGTTTTATGAAATGTTGATCTTGAGCCAGGAGACCTGCCTACTACTTGGAATCATATAGGCGATGGAAAAGTCTGTAGTTTATTCGTTATGGAATAAACTGCAGACTTTTTTTATTATCCTATTGAATCAAAACAAAGGGAGAAATGAAAAGATGGAATTATTACAACAAACAATCGAGAACATTCAAGCGGTAGATCAAGAAATGATGTCAAAAGCAAGAGAACGTGTTGATGCCCTTAGTAAACCACCGCAAAGTTTAGGAAAACTAGAAGCTCTTGCTATTCAGCTATCTGGGATTACGGGAGAGTTATTTCCTAACATCGATCAAAAGGCCATGATTGTGATGGCTGGAGATCACGGTGTTTATGATGAAGGTGTTACAACGAATCCGCAAAACGTAACTGTTTTTCAAACGTTAAGTTTTCCTAGAGGCTTAACAGGTGTATGTGCGATCGCAAATATTACTAACGCAAAAGTTATTCCAGTAGATATTGGTGTAAAAGAAAATCTTCCAACAGATGCTGGGGTCATTATAAAGAAAGTAAAATACGGTACTGACAATATGGCAAAAGGTCCCGCTATGACTAGAGAAGAAGCAATACAAGCAATTGAAGTTGGTATTGAAGTGGCAACTGAAGAAATTAAAAAAGGAATTAATTTACTTGGTACTGGTGAAATGGGGATTGGCAACACAACTCCTAGTGCGGCGATTTTATCAGTTATACATGATTGCGATCCACTTGAAGTAACAGGATTCGGTGCTGGCGTGGGTGCTGGAGGAATTGAGTATAAAGCTGAGGTTATTCGAAAAGCCATTGCATTAAACAAACCGAATCCACAAGACCCACTAGATATTTTAGCAAAAGTCGGTGGTTTAGAAATTGCGGGAATGGCTGGTGTCATCCTTGCTGCAGCAGCTAATCGCGTTCCAGTTGTAGTTGATGGCTATATTTCAACAATAGCGGCTTTAATTGCTTACAAACTTGAACCAAAAGTTAAAGAATATGTAATCCCCTCTCACGCGTCTGAAGAACCTGGTGCAAAAATTGCAGCTCAATTACTAGACATTGAACCGATGTTGCATATGAATATGCGTCTAGGTGAAGGTTCTGGCGCAGCGTTAGCTTTCCCTATTCTTGATGCTGCATGTTCGATGATGAATAACATGGCAACCCTTGAAGAAGCAATGCTACTTTTAAAATAACTGAATTTAAAAAGGTTTATGGATTTGGTATATATTAAAGGATCAAGTAAAATACTCTGTAAAATTTGGATATTCCACCTTTTTTGATTTGAATCCACAACTTATACGTAAGTTTTGACAATCCTTTCTTGACATAATCACTCTCACCTTCACTCATATTAAGTACTGAAGGAGATGATGAGATGTCAATATTTGATCATAAGAAAAATAGTAGTAATGGCCAATCGAATAAAGGTCAAGGGAAACAAGGAAATCCGATAAAATCCTTACTAAAGAATGTTGAAGAGATTGCGAAAGAATTTTTCCCAACATCCAATCAATCGAAAAGTTCTTCTAACACACCTGCTGCAAAGCCAGCATCAAACGCAATCCCTAAAGGTCTTGAACAAATGGCAAAGCAAGTTTTGCCTAAAAACGTTGTAGAAGAAATCGCAAAAGAGTTTGTCCCAGCATCGAATCAATCGAAAAGTTCTTCTAATACAACTGCTGGAAAGTCATCATCAAACGCAATCCCTAACAATCTTGAGCAACTTGCAAAGGAAGTTTTGCCTAAAAATGTTGTAGAGGAAATTGCGAAAGAGTTTGTTCCTTCAAACGGGCAAGCAAGTAAGTCCTCTAACAAGGCTTCTTCCAGTCCGGTAAAACCTAAACCGAAGAACCAGGAAGAAATTGCGAAAGAATTTCCTACTAAAGGACAGGCAAATAAATCTTCTAATACAACTTCTTCCAGCTCAGTGAAATCTAAGCCAAAGAACCAAGAAGAAATTGCGAAAGAGTTTCCTACGAAAGGACAGGCAAATAAGTCCTCTAATAACGCTTCTTCCAGTTCGGTAAAATCTAAACCGAAGAACCAGGAAGAAATTGCGAAAGAGTTTGTTCCTTCTAACGGGCAAGCTGATAAGTCATCTAATAAGGCTTCTTCCAGTTCGGCCAAATCAAAGCTTAAAACTCAAGAAGAAATTGCAAACGAGATGAAAATGATGTAGAAAAAGACTTCAGATCCCCTCGCCCAAAAGTAGCAACCCACTGCTTTTGGGCAATCTTTTATTTTATTTACAATTATCACTATTTTATACTAAGCAGCATGTTTTTCTTCTAAATACGGTACACGAACTCGCTCATAAATGACACCATATACGACTGTCATTAAGACGACACTTGCTACCATTACAACAACACTTGGAACAATAAACGTTTTACTCATGGCGAATAACACGTCTGTACGGAACCAGTTTTGGAACGGTAAACCTACACTTAATAGACCTGCGAAAAAGGCAATTTTCACACCGATATGCTTCCCTTTCATTTTGCGAATCATTCCGTTAATAAATAGACGTAGCATGGCTAATCCAGCTCCTACGAAAAAGAACGTAACTAAATAACCCTTCACTGCTTCATCGAAAATAAACGCTTTCCCTATCATTACTAATACAACTGCCGCAGCAATAGACATCATCACTTTTGATTTTTTATTCATTACTGTTTCCTCCTCCAAAATTGAACACATTGTTCATTACATTAATAGTTTAAAATGAATGGATGACTGAAGCAACGAACAAAATTGAACACACTGTTGAATTTCCTAGAAGGAATTTACTCCACAATTTGACCTTAACATATAAAAGGGGCGCCAGTTCATGAAGAATGGCACCCTTTCCTTTATCTCTATAAATGAATTTCCTTTTGACTCTACATATTATTCTTTACGACTAAACTCTAAAATATTTAAACCCTCGGAAGCTTCTGGTGCTTCAAAATAATTCGTAACATGAAGAAAGACTGTTTCCGTGTCAAAAGCTGCTCTTTCGGGTTTTTCGATACGCCTTTGTGCAATTTGACGTAAGCATTGCTCGTTAGTTAAATTAAGGAAAATTAGTTGATGGTTTGCATTGACCTCTGACGCCATTTCCAAAAACCACTTTCGCAGTTTTTGCGTGTTCGCTGGAAAATCCATCACGACATCCGTACCGACACTTAATATGTTTTGGACATGCTTTTTCACCAATGGCTTAAGCTGTGCTGAAAATTTTAGATAGTCCTCAAATGATGTGATCTGATTGGGATAAAGAGATTCAAGCCATTCATCCTCTGATAATAGAACTGCGCATTTATCTACCGCCACTTGTTTTGATTTAGTGGACTTTCCAGCTCCCATTTTCCCACAGAAAAAGTATAGCGTCCCCGATTGTTTCATATTTTTTATCTCCTTAATTTAGTGGTGTTGCCCCACCTTGTAAAACTTATGTTTCTTGATGAAATTAATAACTGAATGGTATTGAATTAGGCAGCTAGTTAGCTAAAGTATAATTCAATTCCTTATTATGAAATGTGCACAATTGTTAATTAGATAAAAACTATTTCTTTTCTTTATCGGTCCATAAAACTTTGTATAAAAATGCGAGTTCAGTTTCTTCTATACCCGGGGGTAGTTCCCCATTTCCTCCCCCACTTGAACGCAGCTCGTTTTTAGTAGTGCCTAGCCACCCCGCTAAATAAATAGGTTTATTTTTTTCTAAAGTTATTTTTTCGTCGATTAGCCTACTGAAAGAATAAGTGGTCATGTTATTTGGATAAAACGTTGTTGCAAGCCCAGAAGGTATACCATTGATTAGTTTTAAAGAAGGGTCTTCGTCTGTACTGTCACTTATTCCAAAAGAAATAAGGCTGTCTTTATATTTTGTTTCGATTTCATCCCAAGACTTTAGTAACTCCGCTTTCGACTTCCCATTTTCAAACACCTCTACTGAAATTTGCAAATCATCCTCTTCTTTCAAAGTGCCATTCAGCTTAAAAAACTCAATTTGCTCTACACCCGTTTTACTAATGAGTAAGCTTTCTTGATCACTCATGTTGTAAGACTCAATGGTTAGTTTCGTATTTGCTGGAGATTTTTCTACAACCGCGCACCCTGTTAATAACAAGGTAAACATTATTAAAAAGTAGTAGTCTTTAAAGTGCCGCATTTTCGCTCCCCCAATTAATCATGTTTCATTAAATTATTTCAAATTATCTCCACTTTCACAATAAGCCTTTACTCCGTTAAATGGTCGCCGATTCCTCAAGTATGGGCCCGATTTTGGGAGTAATCCTATCTAATTAAGTTTTCTTTTATTATTCAAATAGTTAAATAGAGTTGAATTCTATTACATTTGCAAGAAGTTTATCATTCCTTAATCCCCTTACGATAAATCACAAGATTACTTTTTGTAAGTCAATTTACTTGCAAACTAGTTTGAATCATCTAAAATTAACAATAGATAGATATATTTAGGAGGATTTTATTATGACAACATTCCAAGCAAAAGATTACCGTACAGCTGAACACGAGATTGCAGATTTATTTTTAAATCGTTGGTCTCCACGTGCTTATGCTGACAAACCAGTAGCAGATGACGTATTAAATCGAATTTTCGAAGCAGCGCGTTGGGCACCTTCTTCAGGTAACAACCAACCTTGGCGCTTCATTGTCGCTAAAACAAAGGCTGATCTAGAAAAGTTCCATCCAATTTTAATGGAAGGAAACATCGTATGGGCTAAAAATGCACCAGTGTTAGCAATAGTAGTTTCAGATAATACAAAAGGTTCAAATGAATTTGATGCAGGCGCAGCTTGGGGATTCCTTTCATTGCAAGCGGCTAAAGAAGGCTTAGTCACTCACCCAATGAGCGGTATTTACAAAGATGTGGCGAAGGAAGTATTAAACATTCCTGAAAACTTCGATGTACACTTAGCCATCGCAATTGGTTACAAAGGTGATAAAGAAATGCTTTCTCCCGAATTACAAGAACGCGAAACACCATCAGGTCGCCGCCCATTAGAAGAAATTTTATTTGAAGGTTCATTCAAATAGTCTTTAGGTAAATGAATTATCCTAAAACAAGCCGTTCATCTTTTCTACTGAACGGCTTGTTTATGTTATGGTTAATCGTGTTAACTCTTTTTATTTTGAAGTCGACCTTCAGCAATCGAATGTGCCTCTATAATGAGTTGCTTCGTTTTTTCTAAATTGTCGCCCTCTGGATTCAGGATGCAGACAAAGTGTTGGTTTGCATAATGGGGATGTGGGAGAAATAAATTTAAGACCGAATAATCGATTTCCTCATCCAATCGGTTACTGATCAGTTTGTTGAATGTCTCTTTGCTTATTCCAATATTGAGGCGAAATACACCATCGCGTTCAAGATTGGACATATGATCAAAGTCATTGTCTGTTTTGGCAATAGTTACAAACGGTAAGCGATTGTCGTTTCCAACAAAAAACATCGCATATCCGAAGCTCTCCTCTCGGTGAACATTCGGCAATTCCATCACAATTTTTTCAAATTCTACTTCGTTCATAGGTCTTCGCCTCCAGTTGTAAAACTCATCAAAACTCTATTCTACCTTAACATATCTTTCAGCTTATATTTTTTACAATGATTCTGTGACCATCCAGTATTCGCTTTGGCTAGATTTTCACCCTTGTTCCCGTTGTTGAGTATCTTATTGTTGAAACAATTTAAGTAACGGAGGGAACAAGATGGGATATTTTGTTACAGTGGAACCTGGTGTAAATATATATGTAGAGGACATAAACCCTAGTGGAAATAAAACCATTCTGTTTATACATGGTTGGCCATTAAGTCATAAGCAATTTGAATATCAGTTTAATGTTCTTCCAGCAATGGGATATCGATGTATAGGGATTGACTGGAGGGGTTTCGGTAATTCGGATAAACCATTCAATGGATACAGCTTTGACAGATTGGCAGATGATATTTATGCAGTAGTCGAGGCTTTGGACTTAAAAGACTTCACACTAGCTGGACACTCTACAGGAGGCGCGCTCGTGATTCGATATATGGCTCGCCATAAAGGGTATGGCGTTTCAAAACTTGTCCTAATAGACGCCCAATCCCCGTCTAGTGTACAAAAAGAAGTAGCCAATACGTTCATTACAGAAACACTTAATGATCGTCCTAATATGTTGCGGAAACTTACGGACTCTTTCTTCTTCCAGTACATTACTGAGCCCTTTTCAGACTGGTTCTTCCAGATAGGCTTACAAGCTGCCAGTTGGTCGACGGCTGCGGTCATGATGTCATTAAGAGATGAGAATGTGTACCATGATCTTGGCAAAATAGTAGTTCCTACGCTAATTATTCACGGCTTTCATGATCAATTGGTTCCTTTTAAAAATGCACAAGAGACAAATAAATTAATCAGAAATTCACAGCTCGTCCCCTTTCAATATAGCGGCCATGCAACTTTCTATGATGAACGTGACAAATTCAACCAGCTACTAATCCAATTTATTGGATGATTGTTCAATGTACCGCTCGTCTTATGTGCGGTCTTTTCTTTAGTTCATAAAACCTGCACCAATTAAGGAGAATATTAAAAAACTAAACATAATTGCTCCGAAAATCGTATTAATCGCAGTGTCATGATTATTTTTAATCTTTTTTGCTAAAGAAACACAATTCACAAATACTACAAAAAAGAAGCACAATTAAGTGCTTCTTAAAGACTGACTTTTAATTATTTAACCCTTTTTCATGCAATTTATAAATAATAGCGGCCATTTGCGCTCTTGTTGTGAAATCATTAGGGCCAAATCGTCCATCTTGATAGCCAGCCATAATTCCTTCTTGTTTCATTGTTTCAATCGCAATATATGCCCAAAAGTTTTTCTCGACATCTAAAAATGAATTCATAGGATTATTCACAGATTTGCTATAAAAACCAGCACTATAGAAGATCTGTGCCATTTGCGCTCTTGTTAAAATGGTATTTGGAGAAAAACGTCCATCGCCAACACCATTCATTATTTTATGTTGCGCTACTAAACTAATCGGATCGAATGCCCAAAAGGCTTTATCCACATCACTAAATGAAATACTTTCATTTGTTGGCGTCAGTGCTAAGTAGTTACTAATAATTGTAGCGGCTTGAGCTCTTGTTAAAGAATTATTTGGCTTATATGTTCCATTAGAATAACCAGAGATCCAACCCTTTTCTGCTAGGAACATAATTTGTTTTTCAGCCCAATGTCCCCTTACATCTCTAAATCCTCTATAATCATATTGAGTTAAATCCTGTTCGTCCATTATTGAGCCTATCTTTTTTCGGTAATATTCACCGCCCAAATGGTTATATCCGGCATTGGCAATATCGTAAGCATATTCTTTAGATGCTTGCTCCAAACTCCATCCACTTTTGATTCTTTCTTCATAATTTGTTTTGGCGAAACGATACCTCTGATTTAATAGTAAGTTTCCTGCTAAATAATCAACCGCTTCTTTATAAGAATCGAACGCACGATACCAGTTATCTCTTCTTTTGCTTTCATCATATATTTTTCGGTCTTGTCCATAATCTGCTAAAACAGGTACCGCTTCATAGTCTTCATCGGGTTGTCCCTTTAGTTGCCACGCAAAAACCGGATTATATCCCCATACCTTTATTCCGAAGATATTATTCGCATTGATCGCTATTCTTGTTGTTCCATATCCGCTTTCAAGAATGGCCATTCCAATAATCGCACTAGCAGGGATTCCCCACTTTTCATTTGCTTCTATTGCATATTTAGAGATTTCGTTTATAAAATCCTCTTTCATTTCGTTTGAAGGAACTCCGTATATCGATAAATAAGCATAACTATTTCTGCCTAGCTCTTCATCTTCAAATGGTAAGAGATTTACCCTAGCTGCACTTGAAGTTAACGGATTAATATTTGTAAATAGTAACAAAATGATAAGCAATATTCCTACTCTTGTTGTATTTGCCAAATACACAACTCCTTTATATTAATCTTATAGTCTCAAACTATCATAGCAGTCTTTTGTTAATGATAAATGATAAATTGATATTTTAGTACTACTAATTCATGGGTGTATTTCCGAGCTTTGCATACCCTTAAATTCCTATATACCTAAACAAAAAGAAACCACCATTCATCCCATTGGATAAATGATGGTTCATTACTTTTGACCTATTATGTTCTATGGAGTTTAAATGGCCTATTTATGTAAGAAAGTGCAGATTCTTTGTTTAGGAATCGCGCCCTCTTATAGAGCATTCTACTTATTAAAATCTTTAAATTCATCAATATAGAAAGCTACATACCCACAACTTGGACATACAGATGCTTTAGCCTTTGCGGAAATACTATTGAACATTCCTTTACGTTTTTGAGTAATCTTAATTCCAGAGAAATCCCCTTCAACACTTACTTTGCAATCCTCAATCATTTCTGTTTGGCATTGATGACAAATTCTTTTCATTCTTAATCCCCCCTATTGTCAAATTTAAAGTTATCTACTTCGTTATCCCATGAGGCGACTGCTATTATTCAATGATATGGCTTTTCTCTAAAGAAAAAGCACAATTCTTGCTGCAGAAGAATTGCACCCTTAGTTGTTATTTTATTGAAGATCCGCTACCAGAGTCTAAGAGGAAATCTTTATAGTTGGCGATCTAAATCATGTAAAGTCCCGTTTAATTTTTGATTTTCTCTGCCAGCTCTAAAACGATCCCTTCTGGCCCACGAACGAAGCATAACTTATAAGCGTTACCGTAGTTTTGTATGTCAAAAAAGACTTCCGTGCCTTTCTTTTTCAATTTGGCCACAATGGATTCAATATCTTCAACTGCAAAGGCAATATGATTTGCAAAAGATTGCTGAATTCCTATATCTGACGACGTATGGAATTTGACCAACTCCAAAGCAGCCTGGCCATCTGGCATCCCTAACATGACAATGGTCGACTTCACATCAGTAAGCCCAATAATCCGTTCTGCCCACTTCCCATCCACTTCTGCTTCCCCTAGCACGTCTAGCCCAAAATCGATAAAAAACTCTTTAGCAGCTGAAAGGTCATTTACAATGATCCCTACATGATCTATTTTATGTATCTTCATATTCCATACCTCCTTGTAATTTTTGAAGCACTATTCAAGCAAGCCCTTTGTTTAAGTGCGATCGTTATAGAGTTGAACTGGAGAAGCTCTTTATTTATACGCAAACATTCCCTTATCAAGGATCGCTTCAGATGTTTCGGCGTTTAACAACTTAAAGTATACTCCACCTTCTACCTCCCACCCGACAAACTGCACTTTTGTGTCTGGATAGCAAATACTTCTCATTTGAGCAGAAATTCGTGTCATCCTTTCTGGCTCATTTGGAATGATTGCTTCAATCCCCATTCTGCAAGCAAATCCAAGTGAACATAATCCTTGCATGAAAGGAGCTTGAAAACCTGCTTCTTTTGCTAACTCTGGGTTTACATGTATATGATTGGTATCCCCTGTCAGTCGATATAGAATGTTCTGAGTCTCACTAATATAATCAGAAACAACATAATCTGGTTCACGCTCAGGAATTACCACTGTACTCTTAGGAGGTTTTTCTCCCCCAAATCCGCCCATAGCAAAAATGACCGTACTTGAAATGTTCGTACAAACCGAATTTCCTGCTTCATCGTAAACCTTCAATTCTGTTTTAACAATAATCCCCTTATCTTTTCCTCGGTCATATATATTCGTTATAACATCTTCAAATATAAAAGAACCTTTAATAGGATCAATGGGTTTATGCATGATTAATTCATGTTCCATGTGAAGAAAGTTTAGTAGTACTCCTAATTCCCTTTGTAACTCTTCCACGACAATAAGGGATGCAGGATATGGAGTCGGTCTTTGAGGTGTCGTATTTATTGCGTTCCAATAAGGGATGGCTCCATATGTTGGGATTGCTTTCATCTCTTTCTCGTAATAATAGTTTAGATCTTCTTTATGTGCACCTACCGCAAGAGCATATAGGGCAATGTCTCTCCAATTGTATTCTAACTTTCTATAGCCCCCACTGAGTCCAATATATTTTTCAAAATCCATTCAGACATCCGCCTTTCAATAAATCTTCCATAACTGTTATTTACCTTAATAAAACTTAAAACAAACCTTCCCTGATGTTTAAATCGCTTTTACGTATTTAAAAAAAGAAAAAGGTACAATTCTCGCTACAGAATTGTACCTATATAAAAGATTAGATTTCACAGTGCTTAGAAAATGATAGGAAAAGTAAAAATAACGAAGGCTGCCCAAAGTCCGTAAACGGGCAAATACTTTGTAACGGCATCTTGGATCGTTGAAGGTCCAGATTTGTTTTGTAGGAAACGCATATAGGAAAGCATAATCCAAATTAGATTTGCGCAAACCAGTACGTTTACTCCTAGCACAGCAAGTCTATTCGGCGTAATTCCATAAGAAGAAAGTCTGAACACGATGGCTGACAGCGCCACACTGTCAATGATCAGCGCAAGAACAATTAAGGCAACATTTATATAATCTGAAATGTTCTTTTTCTCGTCTGAGTCGCTCTCGGTAATTGAAAATATCGTAACGGCCAATACACCAAGGAGTATTCCGTTGAAGGCGATTAGGAAATTGCGGTCCAAGAATGGATTTTTTCCGACCCAGATTACCGTGATTAGATAGACCATCAATGTGATCAAGACAAGCGGACTAAAGATTTTAGCAATATAAGGTGTAATATTTTTAGCCAGTTTAAGATTCATTGATACCAGGTATGCTGCCACAATAGCGAGAGCAGCAGCACCAAATAATACGACATTACTAAAATAGAAGTCTTCTATATCTAAACCAACAAAGCTAAATAACCGCATAGTTAATGCTGCTAGTACCATTCCGCTAACTGCCATGCAGGCGTAGAGAATACAAAACTCCAAATTAAATTTAATATAGGCTAATCTTGTATTGCCTTTTGAATATTCATTTCCTGCAAAAGCTAGCCCTACTAATACCCATAAGAATATGGGAAGGTGTAAATAAGCAAGGATCATACTGTCTGTATAATTAAATGGCAGCATATTAATATAAAATCCTGAAATTAGGAACAACGCCGCAAGGGAATAAATAACACCCTTTTTTGGCGTATTACTGTATACAAAGTAGGCAGCAATAAAGGGAATTACTCCAAAAGCCAGGTTAATTGGAGCAATGGCTTCCTGTTCGACAAAGTGGAAAATAATCCTCGTGATGATCCCGGCCAGTACGGCTAAAATGCCCATGAATAAGAAACCCTTTTGACGCAATGGAGATTTTTCTGCCGTCTCTTTGAAATGCAATCTTTCATACCAAACACCCAGAATCGGAGAATCCGGATTTTGTTCCCAAGCGCGTGAAAATGACTTCTTAAATGCTTTTGGGTCTTTTCTATACATTCTCTCCAGCTCATGGGGGTTCGCAATATTTTCAGTAATCAAATTGTTAATGTCCATAGTTATACCTCCTCTAAAATTAGAAACAGTTTTCTTTTTAATAAATCGCCAGGCTGACATTCTAAAGGCTTGCAAAATAAAGAAGATCATCGAGGCGCTTTTGCCTTTCTTTTTTAACGCTCGCCATCTCTTGAATCAAAAAAATGAACAGATCCTAAAAAATACAGCCCTTTTAAATAAATAGCTTTGATGCTTTTCCAAAAAAGCCACTCACTTATTTATTTCGATTTTGATTTTAATACAATATTTATCGTTTTACAATAAACTTTTATTAATTTAAATAAAATTTTTATTGCATTGTTTGTTCTAAGCAAAAAGAAAAAGCATTCCTCATTTAAAGAAATGCTCTAAAACTTCATCCTACAAATTTTTTAATCTGTACACTACCTAGCCGTTAATTTAAGTTCAAATCCTCTTGTGAATTTCAATAAAGGTGCTGTGTTCAACAACGTGACCATTTTTTGAATTAACGAGTTCGCTCTGCAAGTTGATTAAAGTGGGACAAGGAACCTGTCCCCCCTGTCCCAAAAGCGGGACAAGACCCCTGTCCCGATTATTTAACTTTGATTACTATTTTCCCTTTGGCATGATTTGTTTCACTTAATTCATGTGCTTTTTGTAATGCTTCTGCTGAAAAATCAAATACACTCCCCACTTGAGGTTTAAGGATAACTTTCTCAAGTAATTCGCCTAGTTCAGCCAGCTGTTTGCCATTTGGCGTTAACCAATAGGAGCTTGCGGTTACTCGATGCTTTTCGATTAATGCTGGATCCGGTTGTCCTGCAATCGTGACGAGTCTGCCACCAGGTTTTAATATTGTGAAGCTTTTATTTAAAATATCGCCACCTATTGTATCAATGACCACATCATAGTCACTTAATTCTTCTTCAAATTGTTGGGTGCGGTAATTAATGAATTCATCTGCACCAAGCTTTTTTACGTATGCTTCATTTTTTTCACTCGCTGTTGTCGCAACATAGGCACCTAAATGTTTGGCCATTTGGATCGCCAAGCTACCTACACCACCAGCTCCGGCATAGATGAGGACTTTATCACCCTGTTTGACTTTTGTTTGGTCCACTAAACATTGCCAAGCGGTTAGGCCTGCTAATGGAATAGAGGCAGCTTCTTCAAATGTTAGGTTACTCGGCTTTTTGGCAAGTAATTCTTCATCCACAGTAGTGTATTCCGCATATGTACCTCTAGGGGTCGTATCTGGGCGTGCAAAAACTTCATCGCCAACCTGAAAATCCTTTACTTGATCTCCAACTTCCACAATCTTTCCTGCAACATCCCAACCGAGGATAATAGGAAAAGTCCAATCAAGCATCCCCTTCAAATACCCAGCGCGAAGCTTCCAATCAATTGGATTAACAGACGTTGCATAAACCTCAACAAGTACTTGGTTTGACTTTATTTCTGGTTTCGGTAGCTCCCGTTCTACTAATACATTTTTACTACCATATTCATCAATCACCACAGCACGCATTAAATAGCACTCCCTTTTAAAATCTATTTAAGCTTAGTATTAGTTTCCTCCTAAGAAGTCATTCCTTCCCTATGAGTCTTAGAAAAACTAACTTCAAACAAGAACTTATTAAGATCCTTGAATCCTCCCCTTTTCCTAATTTTTAAGTTTCCCAAAATTGTAAATTTTCAGATGGCACTAGTATAATAGAATCTATATTTGTATTTAATTTTGGAGCTCTGTAGAAACGAGGTAAATTCAACGTGACTAGAAAAATTATTAATTTAGCTATTGGAAAACCTAAGGAATATAATTGGAATAATAGAAAAGAAGTTTCAGCAATAGGAAAATCAGCTGTACAAGCTTTTAAGGTAGAGAAATCTGGAATCGTTAATGATGATGTTGCAAATCACAAATTTCACGGGGGACCAGACCGTGTAGTATGTATGTACCCATTCGAACATTATTCTTATTGGGAAGAGGAATTTCAAAGAAAGCTTAGTTTACCTGCTTTTGGAGAAAATATTACCGCAGCAGGTATGACAGAAGAACAGGTTTGTATTGGTGACATTTATAAGATAGGAGAAACTATTCTTCAAGTAACACAAGGGAGGGTACCTTGTGTTACGATCTCTAATTATAACGAGGAAAAAGGTTTTTTAAAGAAAGTGATTGATACAACACTAACCGGCTACTTCTTTCGGGTATTGGAAGAAGGAACTATTATGTTAGATTCAGAAATCACGCTTTTGGAAAAACATGAAAAAGAAATATCCGTTTCTTTTGCTACACAAATTCTTTTCCACCAAAAGCAAGATAAAGCATCAATTGAAAAAATATTGACCGTTGATGCTCTTGCAGAGGAATGGAGAAATAGGTTTTTAAAATTACTATAATGCTTTCATTCTCAACAAACGAGAACGCGTTAAACCTAGCCTAAAAAGCTAGGTTTTTTGTGCTTGTTTAGCAAGTTTGAGTGAAAATTCTTTCCCAAGACAAAGAGCCATCCACATTCGGACTGACTCTTTTCGTTTTAAAGGCATTTGAAACGGAAAATTCAATTGCCTTTGATAGAAACTGGGACAAGGTGCCTGTCCCCCTGTCCCTATTTCTTTTGAATAAATAAAATAATATCGATATATAATGCGGTCATTTCTTGAGGGGTTTTGTCTAGCCCATTTTGGACCCATTGTTCAATTAGGCCTAAAAAAGCTGATGTGATAAAGGATAGAAAGTATTCCATTGGGACTTTTAAATTGGCCGTGAAGCTTTCATTTTTCTCTAAGTTAAATCGCACTTTTGTTGAAACGGCATTTTTAAAGCGAATGTGAAAGCCCGCTCTTCCATGATCGCTTAAGAATATCTTTAGCATAGGGGCATGGATTTCGATAAAGCTGAATAATGTAGCGGCTAACTGCTCTTGTTCTTTTTCAAAGGTTTGGGTAGATGAATAACGAGATTGCAGTTCATCGATATGTTGGCCTAAATCCTCAAACAACTGTTGTTCTATTTGATCGAGCAAATCGAATTTATCTTGATAATGCAGATAGAAAGTTCCGCGATTGATTTGTGCTGTCTTCGTAATGTCCCCTATTGTGATCGATTCAAATGGTTTGCTTTCCAAAATTCCCATAAATGATTTTTGAATCAGCTGTTTTGTTTTTCTATTTTTTTCAGTATAAACGCTCATTACATCCACTCTTCTCAGTAAAATTCAACAACTTGTTCACTTTTGTTCATTGCTTAGTGTACCCCAACATTATAAGATATTTGCGTACTACTAAACAACCTGTTGAAAATTGAGAAAGGATGATCTCCTTGAGATTATTTAAAGAAAAATTAGCGTGGGCTGCTCCTATTGCTGTTATATTAATCATCGCTTTATTCTCGGTAAACTTATTCGCACAAGGCAATCCACAAGTAAGAAATTTACCTGTTGCATTGATTGTAAATGATGAGGGCGAGCATGTGGACGCTGTTACGTCAGCAATCGAACAAATGAGTAAAGGTACTGATGGCGAAGAGCCGATGTTAGCTTTTACAAGTGAAGACGAAGCGGATATTGAAGATTTATTTAAAGACAAAACATATTATGCGGCATTAGTGATTCCTGAAGGGTTTAATGCTGCTCTACAAAATACGTTTACGGACAACACGCCAGCAACTTTACAAGTTTATATTAACCAAGGTTATAACATGACGGGTGCGAACTATGCAAAGACTGCTTTAAACGGTTTCATTACGCAATTGAGCAACCAATATTCTACAAACTTTATTGCGCAACTGAATGGTCAACAAATTGATGCCGACCAAGCTGCAGTACTTGTTAACCCAATTGTTTCTGAAGAAAAGGTATTCAATGCCATTACAGCCTCTACTGCAAACGGTAGCGCCCCAACTTTAATGGCGGTGCCTGCTTGGGTAGGTGCATTAATTGGTGGTTTCGTTTTATTCCTATCTACTTCGAGCATTTTGAAAAAGGAAATGTTAACACGTAAACAAACATTACGCTTAATGGGCGGCCAAGTGTTATTCGGTATTATTATCGCCCTATTCTCTGGATTTACCGTGGCAACATTAGGTAAGATCGCAGGTATTAATATGCCTAGTTACTTCTTAGTTGGTTCGTTCGTATCCTTTGCAGCCTTCTGTTTCTTCTTATTAGTATCAGCTGTTACGGCATGGATTGGTAAACCAGCCATCACGTTATTCATGGTTGTCATGCTTCTAGGTATGGGTGTTCTCATGACGCCAAAAGAAATGCTACCAGATTTCTTCGTCACATTCATTCGTCCTTGGGTTCCAATTCGCTTTGCTGCGGATGGATTACGTGAAATTTTCTACTTCGGTAGTGGCTTCTACACTGGTGGGTCGTTCATGACGATTTTAGGAATTGGACTTGTGGGCTTAGTGATTTATATCCTATCTATTTTTAAACCAGTACGTGCACCAAAAACTGATGCGGAATAAACAATAAACTAAAAAGACAACTGGGGAATGTTTAGAATTCCTTGGTTGTCTTTTTTATGATGCTGTGCACCCCTTAATAAGTATAAGTGCGGTTTTTTTCATATACGTTTATAATAAAGAAAAGGTGGTGATATGCATGCTTGAAGAAGAAATCCAAGCGCAAGTTATTAAAAAGTTAAAACAACATGTAAATCCCGACTTCATTATGCTATTTGGCTCTTTTGCAAAAGGGACCGCGCATGAAAAGAGCGATCTTGACCTTGCGTATTTCAGCAACAAGCAGCTATTATCCTATGAACGGTTTGATCTTATCGGGGAATTAGCTTTGCTTTGTGGGCGTGAAGTGGATTTAGTGGATATCAAGCAAATCGACACCGTGTTGACGATGCAAATTTTTGAGCATGGAATTCCACTCTATATTCACAATGAAAATGAATTTATACGCCAAAAAATGCGTGCATATAGCATGTATGCAACGTTAAGCGAGCAGCGTGCAGTCGTCATTGATGCAATTAAAGAACGAGGGAGTGTATTTGGCGGTGATTGAAGTCATTTTAAATAAAATGACAAAAATCGAACACAGTGTTAAAAGGATTCATGAAGTGTACGAAGGGAATCCTTCAAACTTAACAGATTATACAAAACAAGACAGTATTATTTTAAATATTCAACGTGCTTGTGAGGCAAGTATTGATCTTGCCATGCATATTGTGAGTGAACGTAAACTAGGCGTACCCAAATCAAGTCGAGACACATTTAAGCTTCTTCAAGAAGCAGGACTAATTGACACAAGTTTAGCGAAAACATTGATGAACATGGTTGGTTTTCGTAACATTGCGGTACATGATTACCAAGCATTAAATCTCGATATTTTAGAGGCAATTTTAACGAAGCATATCGATGACTTTAAAGCCTTTACGAAGGTCATTTTAAAACTAGAAATGTAACATAGTAAAAAGAGCTAGGAGCACTTCTTCCCTAGCTCTCTTTTTGATTTTATAAAACATCATTTCCTAAAATGGAAACAAAAATTTCACCAGCTAAACCTATTGTTGTTAATATTTTAGTAAACTTTAATTTTTCCACTTTTCTACCTCACACGCTAATGATAGTATAATATGGATATTCGATGTATTGGAAATTAAAGGTAAACAAATCTTTTCTTTAGGTATTCACCGTACTTTTAAAGATTCCGGGAAAGTGTTAACAAATATTAAGGGGTGTTACGATGAAGAACATAACTAGGGAGTTCCCCGTTCTTGAAACGGAGCGATTGGTTTTAAGAAGAATTACAGAAGCCGATGCAGGTAGCGTGCTTAGCTATCTTTCGGATGAAGATGTCATGAAATATTATGGTTTAACCCCTTTCCAGACAATTGATGATGCACTCGCCGAAGTTGACTGGTACGACAAAATTTTTTCGGAAGAGACGGGAATCAGATGGGGCATTACGATCAAAGGGCAGGATGAAGTGATTGGCAGTTGTGGATTCCACCGGATGGTTTCGCAACACCACCGTTCTGAAATTGGCTTTGAATTGAGTAAGACCTATTGGGGACAAGGCTTCGCCAGTGAAGCTGTAAGTACGATTTTGAGCTACGGTTTTGAACATCTACATTTAAATCGAATCGAAGCACTGATCGAACCTGCTAACCTTTCGTCTCAGAAACTAGTAATAAAACATGGTTTCCTAAAGGAAGGCCTATTACGGAGCTATGAATATACCCGTGGGAAGTTTGATGATTTGTTTATGTATTCTTTGTTGAAGCGGGACTTTGAGGTACTTTAGAAATAAAAGCTAAATCAAAAAGAGAACCTTCATTGGATTCTCTTTTTTTAT
Organism: Ureibacillus composti; assembly: GCA_030348875.1. GTDB lineage: Bacteria > Bacillota > Bacilli > Bacillales_A > Planococcaceae > Ureibacillus > Ureibacillus composti. The sequence continues at coordinate 512,749 of JAUCEP010000002.1, read as the reverse complement.
TTCTTAAACTGTTGTATAGATCTATCTGTCACTTTTTTGATCATATCTGACAAAGCTACTCTCAAACTTTACTTATTATTGGAAACTAAAAACCATTGTTCCATTTGTGAAATTAACTTATCCCAAAGATAATGGCAATTCGATTTACCCATTTGCTACGTTTACTTCAACATAACCTTCATTTTTCTCTACCCACCACCCATTTTCACTATCCCCTATCCACTGACCAAAATCCTAAAATAAAGAATTTTAATTTGTTGATTTATCAAATATTCAAAAAATTCAATTGACTGTTTAATGATGGCGATGTTAAATTTAAATCAGGTTTTCCGATTAATAAAATAATTTTCCGCGTAACGGAAACGGAGGTTTTTTACATGTCAACTCAAACTTCAACTAGTTATTGCGCATCCATGGTGAACTCCCTACAAAGAGTCATTGTTAAACACCCAAATGATGCGTTTATTAGTCAGAAGCACTTAAGTGAGAACTGGCAAACATTCAATTATATTGAAGAGCCTAATTTTGAAGAAAGCTTAAAAGAATATGGTGAATTTCTATCCATCCTGGAAAAGCATGTACCTAGTATTGATTTTCTTCCACAAACAAGTCGAGTAGGATTGGATTCCATTTATGCCCATGATCCAGTTAAGTTCACTAAAGACGGAGCGATCATCTTAAAGTCTGGTAAAGAACTAAGACAACCTGAAGCACAAGTTTATAAAGAATATCTAAAGGAAACAGGAATCCCTATTATCGGAGAATTAACTGGTGATGCCGTATGTGACGGCGGAGATATCGTTTGGTTAGGAGAACGCACACTTGCTGTAGGTTTGGGTTATCGAACAAACTTAGAAGCTATTAATCAATTAAGAGAAATCACAAAAGATCTAGTTGATGAGTTCATTGTTGTACAACTTCCACATGATCAAGGAGAAAGTGAGTGTCTTCACTTGATGTCCTTTATTAGTATGGTGGACCATGATTTAGCAGTTGTGCACTCTCGATTAATGCCTGTTTTCTTTAGACAGTTATTAATTAAACGCGGCATTAAGTTAGTTGAAGTGCCAGACGATGAGTATCTGAAATTAGGATGTAACGTTCTGGCTTTAGCTCCACGAGTATGCGTTATGGTCGCTGGAAATGAAGTGACAAAGAAACAATTGTTAGATGCGGGTGCTACGGTTTACGAATACACAGGAACTGAAATTAGCTACAAAGGAACAGGTGGCCCTACTTGCCTAACTTGCCCAGTTGTTCGGACTTAGAAAAGCGAAGCACGTTCGTTCAGCCGCGACAAGCGCTGGAGACTTCCGAGAAGCATGCTTGCATGCGTAGGAGGAAGTTGAAGCGACCTCGAGTGGCTAACGTGCTGAGCTAGACACTGTTATAACTGTGCAATTCAACCATCCCATTAAGGAGATAAATTTAAAAGGAGAGATTTGATTATGTTAAAAAATGAATCTGTAAAAACTCTAGAAGAAAAGATGTTTAAGCATGTCATTGTTAAAACTCCAGGAAAAAGCTACGTGAACGGATTAACGACTTCAGATTTAGGAACACCAGATTACGAGCAATTGTTAGTTCAACATGCAGCTTATGTTGAGGCATTAAAACAATGTGGTGTGGAAGTCACTCACCTAGCAGCGAATGAAGAATACCCAGACTCTACGTTCGTTGAAGATACAGCCGTTTTAACTAAAGAATTTGCAGTTGTATCAAATCCAGGCGCAGCATCTAGAAATCAAGAGATTGTTGAAATGGAACCTGTGTTAAAGGAATTCTACGACAAAATTTATCACATTCAATCTCCAGGTACTCTTGATGGCGGTGATGTTCTTCAAGCTGATGATCACTTTTATATTGGGATTTCAACACGCACGAACGAAGAAGGTGCTCGTCAATTAAAAGAAATTTTAGAGTCTGAAGGTTATAAAGCAACCATTGTCCAACTAAAAGAGTTCTTCCATCTAAAAACTGGAATTGCGTATCTTGGGAATAACAAAATGGTTGTGGCTGGGGAGTTTATTGATCACCCTGATTTTGAACAATATGACAAAATCATTGTTTCAAAAACGAATGAATACTCAGCAAACTGTATTCGCGTCAATGACTATGTGATTCTTCCAAAAGGCTACGATGAAACAAAGCAACAAATTGAAGAAACTGGCTTACAAACAATCGAACTTGAAATGACAGAATTCCAAAAACAAGATGGCGGGTTAAGTTGTTTATCACTGCGTTTTTAGTACACCGAGTGAAAGGGTCTAACTTTTAGGACCCTCCCTCTCCCTCTTCAGCATTGCATAAACTATACGAATTAAGTGTTCCTCATGTAAATTGCTCTACTAATCTGTCTGGAAATTTAGATAGATAATAATCTAGTGTTCTCTACTTCTAAGGATTAGAAGAACACCCACTAGACAAAGAGGATGGTGAAGTGAGTGGAAAATTTGAATAATCAATCAAACCAGTTAAACCGCGCGATGAAGAGTCGCCACTTATTTATGTTGTCTCTTGGTGGTGTAATTGGGACAGGTCTATTTTTAAATGCAGGGTATACGATTAATCAGGCGGGCCCTGGGGGTGCATTAATAGGTTATATATTTGGTGGTTTAATTTTATATATGGTGATGGTTTGTTTAGGAGAGCTTGCAGTATTCATGCCTGTTTCGGGTTCATTCCAAACCTATGCAACGAAATTCATTAACCCTTCTGCAGGTTTCTCATTGGGTTGGATGTATTTCGTTGGTTCTGCGACAACAGCAGGCGTTGAATTTACGGCAGCTGGAATCTTGATGCAACGTTGGTTCCCGGATACATCCATTTGGATCTGGTGTGCCGTGTTTATCGCCCTACTCTTTGGACTCAATGCTCTGACAACAAAAGCATTTGGGGAAGCGGAATATTGGTTTGCGGGGATTAAAGTGGTAGCCGTAATTCTATTTATTTTAATTGGACTAGCAGCTGCAGTAGGCATCATGCCATTAGAAGATCGCCCTGCTCCATTTGTTGACAACTTAGCACCGACAGGCTTGTTCCCTGCTGGACTTGCCATAATCTTTGTAACGATGATGAATGTTATTTTCTCCTATCAGGGGTCTGAGCTCATCGGGATTGCGGCTGGTGAAAGTGAAAACCCGAATAAGGACATTCCTCGCGCCATTCGAAATGTATTATTCCGAATTGTCGTGTTCTACCTTTCTTCTATTATTATCTTGTCTGCGATTTTCCCGGCAAGTGAGTTAGGGTTAATGGAAAGTCCTTTCGTGACATTAATGGATTTAGCCGGCATTCCTTATGCTGCCGATATTATGAACTTTGTCATTTTAACAGCTGTTTTATCGGTAGGAAACTCATGTATTTATGCTTCCACACGTTTACTATGGAGCATGTCCCATGAAGGCATGGCACCGAAAATGTTTGGTACATTAAATAAACGCAAAGTTCCATTTGCGGCACTAGTCTTTACGATGGTATTTTCATTATTATCGTTATTAACGAGTGTTATCGCAGCAGATACAGTATTTGTCATCTTAATGTCCATCGCAGGTATTTCTGTAACGATTTCTTGGATTGGGATTGCCGTTTCACAACTTATGTTTAGACGAAAATATATCAAAGCTGGTGGAAAAGTAGAGGATTTAAGGTACAGAGTAAGGTTCTATCCTTTCGTACCCATCGCATGTATTGTCATTTGTACTGGGTTATTAGCATTCTTAGCAACAGACCCATCGCAAATATTAGGACTGGTCATCGGAATCGCATTCTTAGCTGCATGTTATCTATTCTACTATTTCAAAAATGAGTATCGTAAAAAAAGAGAACCTGTTGATATACTTCAAGCTGAGGTTATTGTTGAAGATAGAGAAAAAGAAACATTAAAAGTATAAGCAAGACCATGATGTGCCCCAAAACTTTGGGGCATTTTTTCATTGATTACGAGTCTAACAATTAACCATTATAAGCTAAATTTTTCGAAATGCGTTTTCCACTTTCCATCACATGTTCAATTAAAAATTGTAGCCTTTCATCCGTCATATTAAAGCTTACACACCCAATGCTAATAGCCCCTTCTATATCACCAGAATGATTAAAAACAGGCGCCGCTATGGAAATAGTTCCTTCAGTTCGTTCACCACGGCTAATTCCATAACCATTTGCTTTGATCTCATGTAGCTGCTCATAAAAACTAGGCTTTTCCTCTTCCGGAATAAGCGCATTGATGAATTGATCTGACTTTACCTTATTCATATGAGCAAGCATTGTTTTATTGGCTGCCCCAATATTCATCGGAATTCTTAAACCAATTTTATCGAAAACGCGGATTGCATTTTCAGGACTATCAATACGTTCAAGGATTAAAGATTCTGTCCCACTCACTGGCTTATTATAATAAATACTTTCCTTCACAATGTGCATCAGCTTTTCCATTTCCGTTCTGATATGACTAGTAAAGTCCATGGAATCATACATTTGTAACCCATACTCAAGCCAAAGCGTTCCCATGCCGTATTCCTTCGTTTTTTCATTCTGTTGAATAAGTCCATTTTCTTCTAATGATTTCAACAAGCGGTGCATTGTGCTAAGTGGAAGGCCACATTCCTTTGAAAGTTCTGTGATCGGTAACCCTTGGGCATTTTTTGACAATACCCTTATAATATCCATCGCTCGATCAATTGTTTGCATCATGTCACATCACTTTCTACGTCGGGTTGTTTATGTTAATTATAGCATAGGATGCGGTTGTTTTCCATTGTGTAAAATCAACTTTCATTATGTGGAATATATTCTATTGAAAAACTAAGATTAAAAAGTAAAGAGAACCCTCGTTGGATTCTCTTTTTATTCATTATATATGATAAATTCGAATAACCTCATTAGATTGAGCGACGAACGTCTGAGTCTCAGGATCAGTTGTAATTGAATAAGGATATTCAGCTTTATTGAAGGATTGACTTCTTAACACAGTCCCTTCTTCCGAAATAGCCGCAACTATTGTTTCTTGATTGTTTGATACAATCCAAAGATAAACATGCTCTTCTGGCTGCCAAGTTACTTTTGATTCGGTTGATTTCGGAATCGCGCTGAATCTCCACAGTAATTCTCCACTATGGTTAAACCCTCTGATCTCCCCTTTTGATAAAATGACGAGACTGTTTTGCCCTATTGAAAGGGATTGGATACTTTCCTGTTCTTTTATCTCTAGAGCTTTTTCTAATTGTTGATCATAAAAGGAAACTAAACGCGTCCCTATACGAACGACCAATTTCCCTTCTACCGTTTCGTAGGCCTCATAGATGGCGGCTGCAAGCTTCAATTCAATTTGTTGATTCTCTGTAGAAAGTAGATATTTCTTTTTATCTGTTCTGATCAATTTATAATGTGGAAGCTCTTTTTCATTCAATCCAGCACCAAATGGATTTGACTGTTCAATTTTATCTTTCACAATAATTAATGACCATTTACCCGAGTCATCCCGTTCGAATCGTCCTTTAACTGGTGTCTTCCCCTGTTCAGAAGAAAAATGGACAATCGCTTCAGAATCAGAAGAAGTAAAGTCTAAGTCAAAACCATGTGCATCTACTTTGATTTTATCTAGTTCTTCGCCATCTTTTGAAAAGATTAAAATGTAGCCTGGAAGGTAGGTAATCTCATCATCCGTCGGCATACTTGTAAAGAGCGTTTCACCGTCTGGGGATAAATACATTGACCACATACTAGAATAAATGTGCTTTTTCCAAATCATTTTTCCATTTAAGTCATAGCAGACAAGATTGTTACTTAACCAATCGTTTGCACGTTGCTGATCGGAAAGTTTCCTAAGTTGTTCACCAGACTTTCTTGGCCCCTCTTCTACTACATAGACTCTTTGATTTCTGACATCTACGATACGACCACCAGACCACCCTTTTTTACTTTTCACTTCCCACTTTATGTTGAAGTTTTTGCTTGCTGTAATTTCTGGTGCAACACCACTTTGTAAATCATGCTCACTTGCTTCCATGAAATTTTTTGCTTCAAAGTGCTGCCATCTGTGACCAGGAGGCGCTAACCAAAAATAGCCTTGTCCATTTAATTTCCCATCAAAAAATACATTTTGTGATGAAAGAGTAAACAGCTCCATCCCCGGATGTCCTTCAGAACCGGTAATCAAATGTCCCGTGTCTTTGTGTAATTCATATAATCTATTGTCCTCGGAAACGATTAAATACTTCGGTTGCGATGGGATCAAAGAGATGGTGACAGCTTGTTTCGGTAACTTGGCACCATAAATAAATTGTCCATCTCGATTCAACCAGAACGTTTCTCCTGTGATGAACGAAATCACGACTTTTTCATCAATCCAAGCAATATATCGGCCTTCCGTTTTAAACGTATTGAGCCAGACCAACTGTCCATGGCGATCCCAGCCTGAAACTCTTCCCTTTTCTTCTAATACAAATAACATGTCTGTCGAAGAATCGTGGGCAAACCCTTTAAACGGAGAAGTAAACGTGGCTCGTTCAAACCCCATCATAAACTGTGCAGCAAGTTCCGTTGCATACATATCGATCGCTTCTTCTTCTGTTTTTGGCGGAACAGCCAATGTTCGCTGTAACTCCTCATATTTCTGTTGCAGTTCACTTTCTTTCAACTCTGAAATCGCAATCCGCGCATGTAAATTCCCCTCTGGATCTAAACGATACAAGCGATCCATACTCGCAACGAAGATATCAGTTGAATCCGTTGAAACCTGGAGAATATATGGCATAAATTCAAATTCACCAAACATGGTAGCGATCTTTTCTTGAAAGGCAATACCCCAATTCAACTCCCCATTTAGATGAAAACAATAAAGTTCTCCCGGTCCTTCATACGTTTTCCGGGTACCTACTAACCAATAATCCTTTGCGATGGCAAAACTAAACGCTTGCCATTGAAAATCATAAAGAGTAGCTTCGTACGTTTTTAAATTTAAAAGTGCAACTTGTTCTTTGTTTTGTAAGATGATGCCTTTATCACTTGCCGTTACACAACGCATTTTTTCTAATGGCGTTTCCTTTAACGAAATCTGCTCCACTTTATCCTTTGTGACAAGTTCAATCACACCAGCAGCTTCTGCGATAATCAAATCTTCATCATGATAAAGGTGACGAAACTTTTTCCGTGACCTTTTTTCAAACCCAATGAGCTTCGGGTCGACTTTTGAAACAGAAAAAAAGGAATCCCATGAAGGTTCTGTTGAAGCACTCATTGAAACTGAATTTAGCTTTTTATACTTATACCTTTTAAGAAACTCATAGTATATGGTCTTATTTGGTGGTGGTGTTTTTTCTCGATTCGGTTTAGGTGTTGTATTTTCGTTAGTATTGGTTTGTGTCGGGGTAGAAAATAGCTTTTTAATTGAATTGAAGATTCCCATTTAGATCCCTCCATCGTTATTTCTTTAATTATGAGGAAATTATTTTATGGTTTATTGTGTCCTTTAATGGGTCAACAATTCAATCTAATGATCCAAGTATTATAATAAAAACTTGTACCCCAATTAAAGGTTAAAAACAGCAAAAAGAGAATAAACAAAGTATTCTCTTTTTGACTTTTCTATTCCAAGGATTTATTCTTTGCCTTTTTATTTTCTTTACTACAAATTGGACACCATTGTCCTCTTTTGAAATTAGAAAGTGTCTTTTCAAATTGATGACCCATTTCACATTGCCACAATAGCTTCTTATTATAACTCTCATATACTTCCGATAAACAGTCGCCATTTTTTCCAGCTGCGAGAACCTTCATATCTTCAATCGTATATTTACGAAAGTGTTGTGCCCCCTTCTCTTTCGCACATTCAGGACACCAAGATCCTGTATCAATTTGATGATAAGAGGTATCCCAAATATGTCCACAACCACACTTCCAAGTAAGTACTCCGTGTGCCCCCATATATTCTTTCGATAAACATTGTCCGCCGTATTTTGAAGCTAAAATTTGTGCATCTTCTATCGTTTTCTTTACGTTTCCAGCACAATGCGGACACCATCCACCATTCTTGACTACATTGAATGCTGTTTTCCAGGTATGGCCATCTGCGCATCTCCACTCTATTGGCTCCATTACATTTTTAAACATTGTTGATAGACATTCTCCGCCTTTTGTCTTAGCGAAGTCCTTCAAATCTTCTATTGTATACTTTCTTTTGGCATCCCCAATTCTTTCATTACGACAGACATGGCACCAACTTCCGCTTTTTATGTTCGTAGGTGCTGCCCACCAAGTATGCCCCTTCTCACAAGACCATTTCAGCTCTTCTCTTGCACCATTATAATATTGGGATAGCAACTTTCCATTCTTCGCTTCAGCAATTTGAACCAATTCATTATAAGGAACATTTATTTTATAAAAATCCATCATCATTTCATTTACTGCTTCTTTTGCTTTTACTTTAAAGTTATGTTTAATTAAAAACTGATAAATGAAATCGATTTTATCATTATCTTTTATCACATCATGTGGGATTTCCATCAATAAAATGCCTAATTGTTCACACAATCTACGTTTCTCATTATCACGACTGATTTGAGCTTCAAAATCTCCTGGATTCCTATGGAAAAAAGCTGATTCCTTCGTGTGTTGAATACCTTGAAACTCAAAAGCTAATTTTAATTCTTCATTATACCCATCAAGTTCATATAGGTTTCCAAAGATATCCTTTCTGGCAGGAAATGGTTTGTCGAAAAAAGCCTCTAAAATAAAACGGCTTTTTTGCTCATTTAACTTTCTATTACAATAGCCACACCATTTTCCTTGTTGGACATTGTTATAATTCATTTCAAAAATATGTCCATTAGAACATTCCCACTTTAGCTTTTCGTGGGCATTTACATAATGATCAGAAAGGCATTTTCCGCCTTTACTTTGCGCCATACTCTTTGCATCCTCTATTGTTAAAGGTTGTGTTCCAGCACATTCAGGACACCATTTTCCACTATAGACATTACTGTATGCAGCTTCAAAAACATGCCCTTTGGTACACATCCATTTTAGTTTTTCTTTAGCGTTTTTGTATTCCTTAGATAGGCACTTTCCATCTTTATTTAAAGCTAGTTGCTGAGCATCTTTTATCGTGTTCCGTTCAAGGCCAGAACATTTTTTGCACCACGATCCGCCAGATATAGAAGAGTAAGTTGCTTCCCATATATGCCCTTCTTTACATTTCCAAGTTAAATTTGTTCTCGCATTTATGTACAGCTCTGATAAGCATTGACCTTCTTTTTGTTCTGCTAGTTTCTGTGCATCTTCTATGGTCTTTCTCCTAGTATTTGCAGAAACTAATTTACCTTCTCGAATTATCGTTAGTTTAGGATTCGACTGTTTTTCTCTTGCACAAACAGGACACCATACACCATTTCGCATGATTGGAGTGGCAATAGCTTCCCATACATGGCCTTCACTGCACTTCCATTTTAATTTTTTAGTAACAGCTATGAATTCATCTGATAAACATTCTCCACCATTTTTTTCTGCTAACTTTTTCATATCTGAAATTGAATACTTTCTTTTTTTCGCTGCCCTAGTGATCACGTTACATTCAGGACACCACCCACCGCTTTTGATTCTAGAATAGGGTGCTTCCCATGTATGACCTTCTTTACACTTCCATTGATAATTATGTTTACTATTAATATATTTATCTGATAAACAAAGACCTTCTCTACTTTTAGCAAGTTCCTTAAGATCCTCAATAGTTATTGAAGTGTTTGGATTTTCTCCTTGCTTTTTTATATAGCAAGAACGGCACCAAGCACCACTTTTAATTCGTGAAAAAGGTGCTTCCCAAATATGACCATCCTTACATTTCCATATGTATTTGTGGTGAATATTTACATAATTTTCAGACAAACACTCCCCCTCTTTACTTTTTGCAAAATCTTTCAAATCCTTAATTGTAATAGAACTTCTTTTTCTTTGTGACATAACTAACACCTTCTCCATACTGTTCTTATTGCAGTATAACTAAATTTAAAAGTTACGTCATTACCACATTGTCTACTTTTATGTATTTTTCTAACTTCAATGTTGTATTATACGATATCGAATAATTATGGATTAACAAATTCCCCTATTTTTTGTAACAAAGATACAACTTAATAATAATTAGGTGCAGATCGTAGCAACTATCCATAATTTGCACTTATTTAGTGTTAAGTCGTATATTGAATCTGGATAAATGAGTAAGTGACAATTAAATAGGATAATTATACGTTTTTCAACTTTGTACTAAAGTAATGCTCAAATATTGGAAATTAGGTACAATTACATTATCAAAAGAAATAAAGGTGATCAATTTATGAAAAAGTCAGTTCATGTAGTTGGAGCAATTATTGAAAATGAAAACAATGAGATTTTCTGCGCTTTACGTGGTCCGGAAATGTCTCTTCCAAACTATTGGGAGTTTCCAGGTGGCAAAATTGAAGATGGAGAAACGCCTGAACAAGCGTTAGAACGAGAAATTCAAGAGGAATTCAATTGCGCAATCAACGTTGGTGAGAAAGTTGAAGATACAACTTACGAGTATGAAAAAGTCATTGTTCGATTGGAAACCTACAAGGCGAAACTAGTTAATGGACAACCTACCGCCTTAGAACACGCAGATACAAAATGGGTTTCACGAGATGAAATCAAAAATCTCATTTTTGCCCCTGCTGATGTTCCGGCAGTTGAGAAAATCGCTAATGAAAAATAAGTACATAAGAAATGGTGTGTGAAATATATGGAGCAACTCATTAGGAAAATTGAAAACTCCCTTCACAAGGGATTTATTGATCAAAACAAACCTGTTTCAGCACAATTCAAACCAAAGTTACTAACAAATAAAAATCATGAATCCGTCTTATCATCACTACTTCAAGAATTAAAAACATGTAACACTTTCACCTTTTCAGTAGCATTCATCACTGAAGGTGGCTTAGCAACGTTAAAAACCATGCTTTACGATCTAAATCTAAAAGGAATCAAAGGCAGAATATTAACTTCAACATTCTTAAACTTCAACCAACCTAAAATGTTCAAGGAACTTCTTAAACTCGAAAATGTTGAAGTTCGATTAACAGGCGAAAAAGGATTCCATTCAAAGGGTTATATCTTTGAACATCAGGACTATTACTCTTTAATCGTAGGAAGTTCAAATTTAACAGACAGTGCCTTAAAAGCAAACTATGAGTGGAATGTATATTTAACTTCGCTAGAAAATGGAGAAATCATCCAGCATTTTAAAAACCAATTTGAAGATGCTTGGAACGCAGCAGTTCCCCTTACAGAAGAATGGATTGCTAGCTATAAGCAAACATACGATTTAGAGCCTTTCGTAAAACGTACAACTTCTAATGCTTTACAGCTTAATGCAGACTATTTAACAAATCATCTCGCTGAAAGCTTAGCGATCAAGCCAAATAAAATGCAAACTGTTGCACTTGAACAGCTAAAAAGTCTTCGTGTTTCTGGTGCGAAAAAAGGTTTAATTATTTCTGCAACTGGTACAGGAAAAACCTATTTATCTGCATTTGATGTGCGCAATTTTGCACCAAAGAAAATGCTATTTGTCGTTCACCGCGAACAAATATTAAAGAAAGCTATGCAAGACTATCGCAAAATCCTAGGTGGCCATGATAATGATTACGGAATCTTATCGGGCAATTCAAAGGATGTAAATGCAAAATATTTGTTTGCAACCATTCAAACCGTTTCGAAAGATGGTTATTTACATCAATTTGCTAAAGATGAATTTGATTATGTATTAATTGACGAGGTTCATAAAGCTGGGGCCGAATCCTATCTAAAAGTAATTAATTATTTGACACCTAATTTCTTACTAGGTATGACAGCAACACCTGAAAGAACGGATGGCTTCAATATATACGAACTATTTGATTACAACATAGCTTACGAAATTCGTTTGCAGGCAGCTCTTGAAGAAGACATGCTCTGCCCTTTCCACTACTTTGGTGTTTTAGATTATGAAAAAGACGGTCAATTAATTGATGATGCTACAGAATTACGGAATCTCGTTTCGCATGAACGTGTTCATCATATTATTGAAAAAATTAACTACTATGGTCATTCAGGTGATCAAGTTAAAGGTTTAATGTTCTGCAGTTCTAAAGAAGAAGCTCGAAATCTTTCAACTGCATTAAATCATGAAGGACTAAAAACAACTGCACTTACTGGTGACAATTCGCAAGATGAACGTGAAGAAGCCATCCGTCAATTGGAGACTGGTGAACTCCAATACATTATTACTGTTGATATTTTCAATGAAGGAATTGATATCCCCTTCTTAAACCAAATTGTTATGCTTCGTCAAACACAATCAAGTATTATTTTCATTCAACAGCTTGGTCGAGGTTTACGTAAGCATGAATCCAAAGATTATGTAACAATTATCGATTTCATCGGAAACTATAAAAATAACTATCTGATCCCTATTGCGCTATCTGGTGACCAATCAATGAATAAAGATAATGTTCGCCGTAAAATAGTAAATACGGATTATATTAGCGGTGTTTCTACAATTAACTTTGAAGAAATTGCGAAGAAACGAATCTTTGATGCAATTAATAATACAAATTTATCTACTTTAAAGACCTTAAAAGATGCCTATACAGAAGTAAAAAATCGTTTAGGTAGAACCCCTACTTTGCATGATTTCATGAAGCAAAATTCGTTAGATCCAGAAGTGATAGTCGGCTATGCTGAGAACTACTACAAGTTCTTATTAAGAATAAAAGAGGATATTCCATCACTTACAGAGTACGAACAATCTGTATTATCCATGATTTCAAGAGAATTTTTAAATGGGAAGCGAATACACGAGATCATTCTAATTGAGTCGTTGTTACAAGAGGATTCAATATCCAAAACCGATTACATTCAAAAGTTAAGGAGCTTTGGAACATATGTAGATAATGAAACAATTAAGTCAGTTGAAACCATCTTTTCATTAGAGTTTCACGTTCAAAACGATATTAAAAAGTATGGTTACAAGCCAATTATTGAAGTTGTAAATGGAAACTATCAATTCAATGAAGAAATCGTAGAAAGTCTACGTGACTCGAATTTCAGAGGATATATTGAAGACATTGTACAATGTGCATACATTAAAAATGAAATATATGATAAAACAAAAGCCATGTCGTTGTATGAAAAGTACTCTCGTCGTGATGCATGTAGGCTTTTAAATTGGCCACATGATGATTCGTCAACGATCTATGGTTACCGCGCAAAATATAATACATGCCCTATTTTCGTTACCTATCATAAAAAGGATGACGTAGTTTCTAGCCAAGCGTATGGCGACGAATTATTATCTCCCGATCTATTCAGATGGTTCACAAGACCACGCCTAACATTAGAATCTAAGGAAGTTAAAACAATTCTTTCTTATAAGGATCAGGATTTGACACTTCATCTATTTACCAAAAAGGATGATGGAGAAGGTACTGACTTTTATTATTTAGGAGAAGTAGATATTGCAGGAGGAAGTGAAAAAAATGAAACCATGCCAGATGGTTCTGCAGTAGTTACAATGAACCTAGTGTTAGAGCAACCTGTAAAGTATGATATTTATCATTATTTGGTGGAGGAATAAATTTAAGGGACTGTTTTCAAAACAATTTTGAAGACAGTCTCTTATTATTATACTTTTATGGTTCTTTCTCTTAGATTAGCTATAAGTAGAATAATCAATCAATTTAATATTTTTAAAAAGTTTTTTATCTCTCGAGAAATTATTAAGAAGCAAAGTGTTGTAGTACGATCTTCAGTAAAATACCATAAACTCTTCTATATTTCATTATCATCAATAATTTTAATCTTTAGATGAATATGTTTTGTCATAGCTTTCTTCTAGGGCTTTATCATATATCTTATTTTGTTGAGAGTATGTAACAGTGTAAACTGCAATTAACAGTGAAAACAATCCAACAGTGTTTCCAAAGCTAACCACTGAGTATTTCTTAGAAAAATCAATGATAACTTTAATCACCTCATCATTACTACTTAATAGTGACATAATCCATAAAAAGACGTATCCTACTGCAATTAAGTACATTACTATGTTTATAATAAGAGTATTTAGAAATTTCATTTGATCATTGATGTTTATGTATTCTGAGAGCTCCCTGATAGATATATAATTTTTTATGTACTGAGATTCTTTAGGAAACATTATCTTCAGTATCCAATAGTATAAAATAGATAAAATTGCCTGTAAAAAAATCCACCAACAGATTAGATGAGCGAAAATTGCTAGAGCTAGTATTATCGCTACGGAATTAAAAAATAGATTGTTGTAATTTAAATTTCCCATAGAAACTATAAGAAAAAAGAATACAGATATAACTACAAAAATTGAAAGACTTACAAATAGCCAATATTCTTTTGGCAGTAGATCATTTCTATTAAAATTCGTTAACATTATATATATTGATAAACCGATGTATTTTGCAAGATAAAAGTGCAGAGAATTGCAATGAAAAATACAGAGTGTTGCCACCCAATATTTTTACTGTTTTCTCGACAACGCGTTGGCTAAACGGAAGCTCTGTCCCGTATAAGAAATAATATGGGCATGGTGAATTAAGCGATCCACCAGAGCTGCTGTTAAACGCGAATCTGAAAAAATACGATTCCACTGACTAAATTCTAAGTTTGACGTAATAATTAAACTCTTTTGCTCGTAACACTCCGTAATAATTTGAAAGAGTAGTTCAGCTCCTTCTTTTCCAAATGGAAGGTAACCCATTTCATCTAAAATCATCAAATCTACTTTCTCTAACTTACTTCGAAATTGCTTTAATTTTCCCGTTTTTAGTGCCTGCTCTAATTCTTCTACTAAATGTGAAACTCTATAAAAACGGACCTCATATCCTTGCTCACAAGCCTTTCTACCTAGTGCTGATGCTAAATGTGTTTTCCCAGTACCTGGCGCTCCAACTAAAATTAAATTTTCATTTCTTCGAATGAACTCTAATTTCACTAATTCTTCTTTGGTTATATGATTTGGTAAACTGATATCTTTATGCCATTGATAGGTTTCTAATGTTTTTGTATCAATAAATCGCGCTTGTTTTAAGTTTCGTGCTATTTTGGCTTGTTCTCGCCCCATTTGTTCTTTTAATAAAAGTTGGTAAATATATTCTTCTGGCGTTGTAAATGGAACATCGTCAATAGATTCAGCTATATGGGCTAGTCTTAGCTGTTTACACAATTGATGAATCGCTTCATTCATGTGCTGTTACCTCCTTTCCCTTTTGAGAAAGGGCATCATAATCTGTCCAATTTACACCGTAAGGGTGTTCCTGTTCCTCGTTATTTTTCGGAATATATTCGTAAAAGTTTTGGTCAATTTCTTTCATATCATGATTCACTAAAAGCGTTATCAATTCATTTAGTCGCTGTTTCCTTAACGCAAAGGAAGGGACTGTTAAGTACTCTTTAATACGAGTTGGTAAATAGGGGGTATAACGTGAATGCCCGATTACACGTGGCTTTTTCAACCAATCTTTTAATATATCTTTCCACGGAATGAAACGTCGTTTCTTCATATACGGTCTTGTATCAGATAATAAAATTTCACCTTCATTTGTAATCACCTTGAAAGAATCCCAATACGTAATACAATATAGTTGTACATAATTTCGCGCTCTCGGTACATGGATCAAGTGTTGATCCAAATTGAATTCATTATATTTATTAAATCCAATCGCAAACTGCTTAAATACAGGATAAGGTTCTTCTGGTAATTTCAATAATTGCTTTTGCTCCTGTAACCATAGGTCTTCAATCAATTCTTCTTTTTTATAATGTAGTCGCTGTCTATCTTTCTTTAATTGACATTCCAATTGTTCTCTCAGATCCTCAAAATCATTAATGACTGGGGGTGTGCTAAAGAAATTGTAACGTACATAACCAACTTTTCGTTCGACGTGGCCTTTTTCATTACCACTTGCAGGGTTACATACCTGTACTTTAAAACCATAATATTGTTGAAAGTGCCGAAAGGCATCTGTTAACTCTGCTTCTGTTTCACCTTTTCTTACTTTTTTTACTGCAGGTGTTAAATTATCAATTCGAATACTAATTGGTACACCGCCTGCTTGTTTAAAGAGCTGTTGTAATCCACTTAAAAAACATTCTAAATTTTCTCCAGGCATCGGCACCGCAAAGCCAGTATTGCTTGCAGGAAAGGACATAACTAATGCATGTACATCTACAATCTCACCATCTTGAACGGCCTCCATTGTCCCAAAGTCCAATTGCGCTTCACCTTCTGGATGATCTAATCTTTCATAACCTTTACTCATATCATCATCTTCTGCAGCTCGCCATTCTTGAATAAAATCACACACTGTACGATACGACCCTTTAAAGCCCATTGATTGTAAATCTTCGAACATTTTCTTATTTGTACGACGTAATTTTTTCTTTACTTTTATATCTTCCTCTAGCCAATCAACAATGATTTCTCCCCATTTTTCTGTATACATCATGCCTTTTTTCTGATGAGTTTTTTCTTGAGGAAGTTGATCTCCATCCCCATATTTCTTAGCAGTACGCCAATTGACTTTCATGGTAGTAGCCACCGCAGATATAGATAATCCTTTTTCATTTCGTAATGTTTTGATACAATTAACTTCAGACATTGCTAGCATCCTTTCATTCCTCCACTGGTAAAATTCGACACTTTAACAGTAGAGTGACTTGGGGTGACTGGCAAGTCTATTTTTTTTGCACGAAAAAAGTGCTAGACTCTGTACAAATTCTTTGCACTAGTCTGCACTTCTATTTTGCAATAAACAACCGATATATAATATCAGAATGACTCCCATTATTACCGTTAGTATATAATCAAATGATATTAGAAAAAGAACCCATGGTACAAACAATAAACTAATGCAATAGATAAATTTGAAAAGTTTCATTTCTCTATAATGTGATAACTGTAAAGCTCTTTTCATAAATGTACCTCCATAATTGTAGAACCTTTTATTTTCCCACTAATAGCTAGAGTTTTTATTTCAAAAGGGGTAAAACTTCTCTTATTTCAAATTATACAAAAAACAGTCCTACCACACTTGGTAGACTGTCTAATTTAATTCTATACTCCTCAAAGAAATCCAAATCAATCTTCTTTATAGTAGAAACCCCTCATTAAATATCACTAAATTCTACTTAAACAAATCTGTTAGTATTTATTTTTCCATCAATTAGAATAATTTATGAAAACACCACATTCTCCTTTATACCAAATACCTTCCTAATTCTCTTCTTCACCATCTCTTCCACCTCACTCTCTTCAAGAAGATCAAGTACCATCGCACCACCAGAAATATTCAGGTATTTGTTAGCTTCAACGAAGTGTTCTCGCTTAATTGCTACCCCTTCATCTCGTAATGTAATAAGAGCTTTTA
The DNA here is from genome assembly GCA_030348875.1 of Ureibacillus composti. GTDB lineage: Bacteria > Bacillota > Bacilli > Bacillales_A > Planococcaceae > Ureibacillus > Ureibacillus composti. The sequence goes on along the minus strand of JAUCEP010000002.1, from coordinate 495,302 downwards.
ATATGCCTTTTGTTATGGCTCGATTTGATGTGAAGTTACTTGAGAAGAAAACCACACATCGCGCTGAGAAATCAGCTGAGCAGAAGAATTCTGTTAACCAATATGGATTTTCCTTGTTGTTTTCGTCATAAGTCATATACCCTACCCACCATAAACGAGCGAGTACATGTACGAATAAGGAACGTTTCGCACCGTTTGTAAAGAACATTGCGGATTGGATACGTTTATCATTTTTCTTTTCGATGTCATTGGCAATTCGATAATTCACATAATCACGCATTTGTATATGAGCGAGTCCGGCCCATAAACGCTCTTGTGTTGCTTGTGAGACGTTTAAGTGTTTCAAAGATTCATAGACGTTTTTAACATTTTCAAAATCACTCACTAAGAAATCTTCACCCATATCGAATTCAGGCTTTTCAAACTCAATGTTCGATTCAAATAGTCGACCTTCCTGACTGAAGTATTTATCAAACCAAGCATCGTCTTTTTTATAGTAATGCTCTTTGTAGGATTCAAAATTTGCACGAAGGTCTTGCAATGTGTCTTCTGATAAAAATTTAAGTTTCACTGTTAGTCCTCCGTTTCGTTAAATTTCTTAATTTCATTAAAGGCCTTTTCTAAAGGCTGCTGTAACACCATTTGAGCCGCTTCTAACGGAGATAATGTACCGTTAATCACTTGGCTTAATGGTCGGCTGTTCTTTTCAAAGATACGTGTTAGCACCTGGTACCATTTGTATTCGGCGTAATCTTCACTATTGTCTTTTAACCGATAAAACACATCCATCAGACTTGGTAGGATGACTACCGATAAAATCGTTTCTTTTAATCTTGAACTTGCATTGATAGCATATTGGTCATATTCCACTTTAGGTAGCTTAATAATGATTTGATCAGAGTCAATATCTACTGTCATAACCTTTTCTTTTTCAACACGGCGAACCGTTACGATTGAAGGAAGGTTATGCAATTCTTCATCTTCTTCAAATAAGACAACCTCTACCGCTTCACCTAACGCTAAAATATTCCCTTTTTCAAACGTAATCGGATAGCCCTGATAAAAATCATCTAAATTAGGATTTGTATAATCTTCAATTTCCGTACTCGCTAAGATAAATGGATGAACATCAATTTTTCCGCGCAATACATTGTCTGGAATCTTTGCTGTAATGTTTGGTTGTTCTGACTGATAGATTTGGCGAAAGCTTGTTTGCGGACATTCAATATGTAATGCATACTTCGCTTTTTCTTCTGCAATTAATTCCGCAATCTGTCTATCTTGAAGACTACATTTTAAATTGATATATAATTGGCCGAATGATTTTTCTGCTTCTATTGTTGTTTCAAAAGAAGACTTTTTGTAATTATCATTTTCGGGAGTTAGTACGGGATATGGGAAAGATCCATTAAATTTCATATAGGTCCACCTCCAGTACGCAATATTGTTCATAATCTACTTGTACTTGAATGTTTTTTGGTTTTTTCCCTGTTAAGTTAACGAAACGCACAACATTTTTATCGATGCTTGTGATTTCAATATCATTCGATGTCACTGTTATGACCGGTAAAATATAATCACTTTGCTCACCCGATACTTTAAATTCAAGTTTCCCTTTTTCGAACCTTTTCTCTGGCTTGATGTTTAGCCGGTATAATCCGGAATCTTTTTCAAGACAAATATAACGTGTGTCTACGTCAATTGGTTTATTTTTTTCTTTTTCACCTTTACCGTCTCTAGCACCGCCCGTTCCCTCATCAGAAGATCCTTGTTCTCCGTGTTGGTTGCCTGTGCCACCACCTAAACCTTCCCCTTCATTACGGTCATCGTTCGAGTGTCCTGCTTGTTCGCCTTCAGGTGCAATCCCTACTTCTTCTAACGTATCTTCAAAGTTTTCTTTCCGCTGTTTTTTCTTTACTTTTTTCTTTGGCTTTTCCTTTTTCTTTTGAGCTATAGACTTGATTTTCATTGTAAGGGATTCTTTCTTTTCATCCCCTTCGCCTGCTACTTGTGTTGTATCAGGTAAGAAATCACTAACTCCAAAGGCATCCATTGTATCAGTTGTTTCAGCCTGAAATTGTTGTTGTACGGTCTCACGAATAAACTTACGTAAATCGCTAAAAGCTTTTTTCGCTTCGCTTGGTGCCTCTTCGTAACGGTTCGGCTCCCATTCTGTATGAGCCGGGTTTTCCATCTTTTTAAACACCTGGTTCATATGTGTTCCGTGTATGATGAGAATTCCAGTAAAGGAAATGCTTCCGCTAATACGGTTTTGTTCAAATAGACGCATTCCTACTTTTCGTGTCATGAGTACGCGTCGATTCAAATCTTCGCCTCTCATAATGTAAAGGGTTGCTTCTCCCTCTTTGAACTCACCAATTTTTTTGTATTTTTTCGCTGGATATGGAATTTGAATGCCCTTTCCAGATGTTAACAGCTTAAAGTAAGCCTTCACTTGACGATATTCTTCTTTATCGTCATCGAGTTTAGCAATAAGTGTACCAATATTTTCATGTGAGATCGTTTCATCTTCAATTTTGACAACTAGCTTATCTTGCCATATCGTAATGAAGAAATTGTAAATTACAGAGTTTCGGATTGCTTCAATCCAGTTTTCTTTTGGCTCAAATGCTGTTACATAGATATCCGTTCCTGTTTCATCACGTCGGAAACTTGGATCTAATTGTAATAGGTTTGGGATGGCAATTGAGTTATGACTGTCCGTAAAATAGCCCGTTCCAAGTGTGTTATAGCCAGGTCTTTCTTCAAATGACATGATATTCGCTACCCCGATATGAGACTGGTAATCTGTGATGTCATAAGAAGAATAGAAAAGTGTACGTAACTTTGAATTGGCAAACGGTGCCGACTTCCCGATACCATAGCTTCCTCCCGAACTATCTCCTTTGTTTGAAGAACCGGCTTCTTTTACGAGCGAACTCCATGGGGAACCTAGCTCTCCCGTACGTGCCCCTTCTAAACCATTTGTATTAAAATCACTAATTCGTAGGAATGGAATTTGATCATTCTTTAATATGTATTTTGCTTGCTCTACAAATTGTTCAATTTTTGTATTTTTGCCCTTCCATGTGCTTTCACATTTGTTGAAGGCGTTTACAAGTTCATCACGTTGTGGGAATTGATTGCTTGATATTTGAAATTGTCTAAATTCCACAATGACGGGTTGATTTTCGTCTTTCACAGCATCGAGTGAATTTTGACAAATTTCGCGTGTTAAAGAGTCCAGTTCATTGCCACGGAACGTTTCAATCCCTGCATTGTTAATTGAATTGATTGTTCCTCCAGCAGCGGCTGGGAAATTCCAAAATGGTAGCATTTCTAGTCTCCTTTTTAATTTTGAGTCTTTTGGGATTGATATCTACTCAAAAAAATTCAGTATGTTTAGGATTTTTTGAGTGACTATTAATTCATATGTACTATATCCATTGTAATATTATAACAAATTTAGATCCTGTTTTTATTAGTGGTTTAAGGCAAGGATGGAAAATGATGAATGGATATACCTGCTGAACAATAAATATTTAATTTCAATACTTAAAACTACTCTTATCATTTTTTATAGTTACGAATAACATTTATATTTAACTACTTAAAAAAATGCTAAACCGAATTTTAGGGTGGTTCGGTTTAGCATTCCTTTATCACATTATAGCTTTTCATTTTTTCTAAAAACTGCTCAAGTCATTATCCGTGAAACTCATTTTTTATCCTCATAGAACATTTGTTGAAAGAATCAATCATTAATCTTGGTCAACAGAATTCACTTCAGATAATGTTTACCCTTGTGCTCAAAGGTTTGAGATATCTTATATGGAACTAGGGGTAAAAATTTGTAAATCTCTAGTATATTTAGGGATTTACAAACCAATATACAATATATTTTGTTAATTAAAAAATCCTTTATAATAAGGTTCACCGTTACGATTCATAAATTTTTAAATTGAAAAAGCCAGTCGTTTTTATTTACTTTTTCAACTATACAGTAGTTGAGTGGATATTATCCATATTATCCATTAGTATCCTATAAACAGAACTTATCGCTGCCGCACTTCCAGAAAATGTAATACCCTCATTATTTTTATCCCAAGAACCGCCATAACTTAACCACACATCATCATGTCTCCACTCTGTGTCTTCTATAACTTTGTAAAGTACATCGTCTGATAGTTGAAGTGTATTTTTTGCATAATAGATAAATTTACAAATCCCTTGTAACGTCGAAGCTCTCCCCAATAAATATTTTTTTCTATTTGTAATGTCACTTGGGAGGGTTGTAAATAGATTATCAAAAATTGTATTAACATATTCTTTATGGATTTGATAATTTTCCGAAGTTAAAAATGCATCATCTTGTCTACTTTTACCAAGCAGTATGAATGAAATACTATTACTAATAGTATTTAACAGAGCAAAGTTTGGATTTTTATCCGAAAGTTTATCGTTTTCCATATCAATACCATAGGCTGAAAGAAATTCATTTTCTTGAGAGACTTCTTTTGCTAGCCTAATATAAAGATTAGACTGATTAAATCTAAGGTTTACAGATTTGCTAGGCGCCTTCGCCAAATTATTTAAATCATGAAATAATTGCATTTCTTCACTTTCCGATATGTTTGCAAAAATTACAATAGGTAACGTCATTTCTTCAAGGTAATTTAATTTTTCTTTAAGAAACTCTTTACTTTCGCCTGCCTTGGTTTTTCTTATTTCCTTCTTGATTTCACTTATTGCTTTTCTAACGCCTTCAAATCTATGTTGACCATCATTAATAGACAATTGGCTACTAGTATCTATTGCAATTACTTGCTTTGAATCATTAAAAAAGATGTCCCCCCTACAAGTTGCTGTAATTGAGGTTAAAAAGCTCATATTTCCTTCTTCCAAGCCTTTCAAAACATAACCTGCAAGTAAATTTACCCTCTTTTTATCAACTTTTCTTTGAACTTGAGGGAATACAGCTAAAAATTTCTCTAAATCTCTAAACTTTATTAACGATGTATATATATCCTTTCCAAACTGTTTTCCTTTCGTTCCGGGTATTGTTGTTATCGAGCCTGTAGCTAACATATGTATTTTCCTCCTTAAATCGATGAGCCGTACGCACATTCGGTTTATAAATGTAGAATATCATTAGTGCAGAAGTAAAAACAATAGATAATTTTATATTTATAGGTTAATAAGTGTTTTTTTGAAAAACGATTATTTTTCCTGTTCTTTTAGTTATTTTATCTATTTTCCCACAGATATTTACTAAGGCGCATTAAAACTTAAAGATTCCACCAACAAAGGGTGAGCTGTATAGTTACAATACATATTTCCATTAATTTTCTAATAAATATTTTAAATAGAGAACTTACTTCACATGTAAAGCTACTATTTTATTCTACTTAATACTATAAAATACAATCACAGCTACATTTCTCCAAAATTCCTCCCATCTTTTTTGTGTCTTTTAAAGTTTATTCCAACATATTCCTATATTTTCTAAAGGGACACAATGCTTCTTTTAAACAAAAAATACAAAATTTTTAACGCCGTATGTCTTTTTTACCAAAAATATAACACTTTATTCTTTATGCTCATGTATTCTATAATTACATTTTAAATCGGATGGATCTCATATATGGATAAACCAATTGTAATAGACTTATTTTCAGGCAAAACGTATGCGCTAGGTCTCTCCTATAACGCAAATATACAGCAAGAGCATGAACTTTTATCAGAAATAAAAAAATTATATGAGGAAGTAAAAAAATTTGATGAAACGACAGATGATAAGGATGCTTTCGAAGAATTAGCAGATGTACTTGAAGATGTAGAGGATATATAATCTATAACATGAATTAAACACATCGAATTTAATAGATGAATTAGTGAATATATGCTAAAAGGCTATACATATATTGGATTACCCAGCTAGCAGTCATACTCCTAACGCTACAAAAAGCCTATACAAAAGGTTTTTAAATTATAAATTCTCCTTTGTAATTATGGATCTCATTCACAAAAATACACTAAAAAAATCGACTCTCGAATTCGAAAGCCGATTATTTTATATTATAAAATACTATTGGAAGCTTCTTTATACAAACACAAAATAGATTATTTAAATCTTTCTATAAATCTTCCAACTGAATACGATATGAAAAATCCTATAATTAATAACAAGTAAATATTGCCTAAAAGATGTTCTAGAATCGGAATAAAGTACATTTCTCCATTAAAAGTACTCGAATTTGAGGGGAAATTGAAAAAAGGTTCAATACCTTTTATTGCAATGACTAAAGCAACCTTATAATTAAATGCCTCTTTATTTTCATTTGCTTCATAGAGTATATTAAATTCATCATTAGTAAAATAATTATATATATGATTATTTTCTAAATAAAAAGCTCCAAAGGTAAATCCAATGACAAATAAGTTAAAAAAGATTAAAATAATTACAAAATTTACAAACTGAAAAAAATAGTTATTAAAACTATCAATTACACTTTTAACAAACAAAAATGAATAACCAATTAAAAGAATTATTACTAATATAAAAATATCTAACCGTGACAAATTCTCTAAAAATAGAGTTAAAAGCATTGTAGGATAAGCTATAAAAATACTCCATTTAACTAAATATAACAGCATATTATTAAAAAAATCAGACTTGCTATAATGTATAAACTCCCCAACTCCTATGAGAAAAATTGCAATTATTATATAACTAACAATTGTGAATACTCCGTGTTTTTGCTGTATATTTAATGTTGTAATTATTAGTATATAACATACTGCTACAGAATATATCCACAACCTCCATTTAAATTTAGAGTTTAAAATGAGAATTTCATCAAGCACCTCATTAAATAATCTTCTTATACTTTTAATAACCTTTCTAGAGTTCAACTTATTATTGCCTTGTGTCTTTTCAATAAATTTATATAATACGACATGTATTTTCCGAATATAAAACACACATGTCCTCATAAAAATAATTAAAAGAAAAAAAGATAGCATAAATGTTAATATAACTTCCAATATACTCCTCTTTCCCTACTGGTCTATACTATTTCGGGGGATTGATGATTCTCATAGATTTTGAAATTTCCTTGATATTAATTGGGGGAGTTTTTCGGAAAACGCAAGTATAGTGGAATTCTTCACTATACAAAGTTGTGGTAAAGATTATTAATTTGTAAATTAAAATCTTTCCGATATAAAGTCAAATATTATATATCTATACCCTATTCTTAAGGTGCTTGTATGTACTACTAAAGGGATAAGAACACAATTTGTCCCTTATCCCAAATCTCCCAAACTCAAAAAATTACTACTAAACTGAAAATATTATCTTTGATATATACTTTGATTTTTCAATTGAGTTAAGTATAGGATTACCAACTATGTGTTTATCCGATTCTTTGTATTTGTAAAAGTTTTCCTGTTCAGAAGTATAATTTTCTATCCCATGAATTTTAATATTAATTAGTTCAATATGATTTTCCTTAGGCACATCAGAAATAATCTCACTAGGTATCCATCCCTTAATGGTAAATGGACCACCTTTATCAAAATCGTAACTTATAATTATATAATAGGATGACAATTCATAAATACTACATAATTCGAATTGTACTTCACTTCTTGAAATTTGAACTATAGAGTCTGTTGATTTTAAAAAATACCATGTGATGTCTAGTAATTCTAGACATCTATCAAGAGATGGTGGTTTTACATCGTTATGTTCAATGTCATTTTGAATTATTAATAATTTTTTCACTATGGAAGGTCTAATGATTCCAAAAATCTCAAGTGTTTCTAAGTATCCTTTTGGTTTGACTTCATAATCCATTAATTTGAATTTATAAATCTCTTCTATGTTTTTCAACCTACTATTAAGACTCCTCTTTAAATTAGCAATTCCATCAGCTAAGTCGAATTCAGAATTATTGTTCTCTATAAACTCTTTTGCCCGATTCCAAATTATATAAGGCCTTTTCCATTGCAGTTCATTTCCAATAGTTCCCCCAGTAGAAAAATAGTCCCAACTAAATAATCTTTTATCTATCCAGATGTTATTATTCATTTACTTCATCCTCGTTACTTTCTTGTTCCGTTCCATTTCCTTAATTACTTCCATTTAATATATTCTCAATAATTAAAAAAAGAACTCTTTTTTTCGTACCTTTGCAAACATAGATATTTCTAAATTTGTTCAACAGCAGGATAGTTTTGTTTAAATCCTTTACAAATTCGTAATTGAACAATTGCCCATGACGAAGTGGTCAAGTAGTAGGAAAGGCATGGTAACGTTTGTGGAAAAACAATTCCAATTTTAAATTGAAGTTCCTATGGAGATGGAGGCAATCTTATTTAATTGGCTTGAAGAGATCTGCAACTATCGAGTGCATCGTTACTTTGAGCGAAAAGCCCAGAAATTAAAGAATTAAATAATTTACTTAGTTATCACTTTTGTTCAATGTTATATTCCTTGTTCCCTTACCTTTCGCAAACGAAAATGAATATACGTCAGCACTTGCTGCTGTTCTTTATCATAAATCGCGAATAAACGTTCCTGCGACTTAGCATTCAATTTATAAAGATTTGAAACCTTTCTATCACTGTTTCGTATACTTATTTATACCGTTCCAAATGGACGTTAAAAATGGACGTTAAAAAAGGAGCACATGATCAATTTTGAACCATTGAATGAAAGCATTACTTATATTTGCCTACCTCATAACGATTGCGGATTCTTACTATTCAACGCTCTTTGTTGAACCAAAAAATCCACCACAATTCCAGTTATCCCAAGTGACCGTTCAATCTTCGGAAACAGGCACCTCCACACGGTAGCAAATTGAAAAAATTCGTGCGTAACGCACAATTGGCAAAAGCGTATATAAAACACTTCGTTTCTCATACTGCGGACAATGCCACATTACTGAAAAACTGCCATATTCAAACTGTGAAATTACGAAGCTAAAATTGTATACATTTAGTGCCAGGCACAAAACAATCCATAAATTGTTTTTGTGCCTGGCACCAATCAATTCTTAACAAAAACACCTACTACCTCAACCGTTTTAAATATGTTGATAAATGCATGTTCATCATGTTTACGGACGATTTCTTTTATTCGAAGTGTTTCATATCGTGTCACGACCATCATTAAAATTTGCTTTTTCTCTTTTGTATATCCACCATATCCCTCTGTAATCGTAATTCCACGGTAGATTGACTTCAATAAATCCTCTCGTATGAGCTCACCTTTTGTCGTGACAATCTGCATCGTTACTTTTATGTCATTTGTATGGATTTGATCGATTACTAACCCAGACAAATAAATCGACAGAAGTGTGTATAACGCGATTTCCCAATCAAATGCAGCACCAGAGAACAGAACAATGATACCATTCATCGCTGTTAGAAGAAGGCCCACACTAAAATTACTTGCTCGAGAAATAAGAATTGCGATGATATCCAATCCACCCGATGTACCTGAATATTTTAAAATCAGCCCTACTCCAATGCCGCTAATGATTCCTCCAAAGATGGTTGACAACAGGATATTATGAGTCGCTGGAACCACTGGCAGTATGAATAAGAAAAACGAAAGTGATCCAACACAAATGAGCGTATTTACCGTAATTGTTTTTCCAAGCTTGTAATATCCAAGAATAATTAAAGGTACATTCAGCAAGAAATTAATTAACCCTATATTGAAGGGAGTAATTAACCCTATCAAAATTGCAACCCCACTAATTCCACCACTTAAAATCTCATACGGAACTAGAAAAAAGTTAAAAGCAAATGCAACAATTAACGAACCTACAATGGCAATAACATATTTCATCACACTGAACTCCCTTACAGTAAACTAATGCCCTAACAACTAGTGTTACTTTTTTGTAGCCCGACTATCCTACTTTTTATTAGTAAGAGGGGACACGGGGAAAGGTCCCTACCTGAAAATAAAGAATGAAAAATAGGGATTCCCATTTTGGTCGGTCTCCCCCTTGTTAATCTTCCTTTTTCACCACAACATTCAACCATTTTTCATGATGGCGCCCTTCTCTTACATCAGCCGTCACTAACATTTCCACAATGTTGAGTTGTTGAAACAGTTCGAGTAATGTGACAAAACTATCCTCGGTTAAATTAGTAAAATTCTTCCGTTTTGCTCCCCTTCGCCGTTGATCATTTTCCTTTATTACTCATCAAATTTACTAACGGTTTCATCATAAATCTCTTGTAGTTTTTGCAATATCTCTTGCAATTCTGCGTTGTTATATAGCGAATGAAACACATTTAGTAACTCTGTATTATTTAATTCCTCAATCGTAATTGTCTCTGAGTGTATGCGGTTATATCTTGCTTCAAGAGTAAGCCCCTTTTTCGTGAATTTGATTCCCTTTTCTTTCATGTTTTCCATTAGCATCACTCGGAGTTCTGATTCGATTGGGCCAACTTCTAACGTAAAGTAGAGGGTATTTGGTCTAATTTCCATCCAAAATAGAAATGGCCCGTTATGCCACCACCATTTTTCACGGGTTTCACCTAACTTTTCTTTGTAGGCATCAAATAACGGTATTTTAAATGAAAGATTTCTTGATGAAACGCGGTAATCCGTTTCAGGTATATTTTTTAATTTCATCCACTCTTTAAATACCGCTTGAACTTTACCATTCATTTCATTAGTTACGCTTTCTTTTAACGGCGCAGTCTTCTCTTGTATGATTGGTGTTTGATTATTTAATGCTACTGCTACCTGTTTCCGTAATAAAGTAAATTCTTGAGAATTATATAAATCAGACATCGCTTGTGTAAGCTCCACCATGTCATCCCACTTATTCACATCAATCTTTTGTGAGAAAAAGCGTGTATACCGCGCTTTCTCTAATTTGGAGTTTTCTTTGAATGACAAACCTGCTCTTTCTAGTTGTTCAAGCAGTAACCGTCTTGCCGAATATTCAATTGGTCCTATTTCAGAAATCATCCTTAATCGGCTATCATTTGTTTGTTCGAACCACACAACTAACCCCTTACCTAACCAATAATTTGGTTCTCTCACTTGAGATTGGCTAATTGCATTCCATTCAGGTGGTAATAGATTCGGAAGCGTTGGATGCGCTTTATATAGAACTTCTTCATTAAATTGTTGCTGCATGAATTGCTCAAAACTATAAGACAGAATGTTTTGCCCATGTTTAAAAATATACTGAATGGTATTTTTATATTTCATCATGAATTCGAACTGATATCCTGTTTCGAAATGCAATTGCTTATAGATGGTCGACGATTTATCATATAGCGTATTGATTGTTTGCTTATGATTACGATAAATTTCAATAGCTTGCACAATTTGATCTTGATTTGGGTAAAATCTTTCTTTTAATAGTTGATCGTAGTCCTCTATAAATTTGTACACAGGATCACTTAATTGATCCTGATATAGCATAAGAACGGTATGTAATATGGACTCAATTCGCTCATATGTGAGGATAAAGTATAGCAAGTTAGATGGTTCTTCCCCATCCAAAGTTAAATAAATAGGAATGATCGCAAATCCTTCAAATGTTTTTTGTATATAGTCCAAATAATCATCCAACTGATGTTCTGATTCAGTGGAGTAAAATTTATTTTCGATCAAAAAGACAGTTTTCAATTGTTGGTTCACAATGAGCAAATCAATATAACGATTGTTCGTTGTTTTGACTTCCCGATAGACGTGACTGTCCATTAGAGAATGATTTAAGATGTTTGCTACTGTAGCGTATTGTGGATTCGTATTGTTTTCATCTATTAAAATAAGATGTTCAACAACTTTACGCAAAAAGTAATCACGTAGATTATGGTTTTCTTTCGGATTAAGCAACCAGGATAAAATATTTGAATGGCGAATTTCATGGTGTTCTAATTTTAATATTTTTAATGTGTTGAAAGAATTCACTTGCTGGTTGAGTTGTTGAAAGGTTGTATCATTTTCTAAGTCAAATAAATCTCGTATTTCCATAGATCACTCACTCCGTTGTATAGAATACATTTAAAATTAATCATAACATTATTTTGTGGTGATCAAATCTATTGTTTAGAGTTTGCAGTTTTTATTGACTTACAACTTTCACACGTTACTTGTTCAAATGTACCTTCAAAATAAATAACCGGATTCGTCCACGGTGCTTGACCACATAGACTTTGAATTTTATCATTTTTGGAAATATGGACTTTGCCTGAATTTACGCTTATTAATTTTAACTTGTTCATGATGAAGTTCTCCATTTATATTTTCGGATTTCTCATATTGTTATCAATTTCGCTTGTTATTAACCTACATCCCAACGCTAATGAAACTTCTGCAAAGCAATGTTTGTTTTAAACGGAAAGCCCAAAAATTAAAGAATTAAAAAATGAACCCCACTTTAGATTGTAGGGTTCACTTTTGGTTCGATCATACTAAATCGATAATTGTTGCACTGCTTTTCTTTGGTGTATATAACGAGATGCTAAAGCTGTCAAAAATGCATATGTTGTGGCCTTCACAGTGGAAAGTGCTTGGTTGTCACGATTTGGGTCGATGCACACAAAGTCCATTGCTCGGACGATTGAGTATTTGCCCATTTCGAATAAGATGTCAAAGAGTTCATCTGTCCGCATGCCTCCAGGTGTTGACGCTGGTACACCCGGTGCATAGGCAATATCCAACACATCCATATCCACTGTTAGGTATACAATGTCCACTTTTTTCGATAATTGCTCCATGACCTCTTGTATTTGGTGAGCAATTCCCTTTGAACGAAGCTGCTTTAAGGAAATCATATTGACCTTATGTTTGTGGGCGGCTTCGATTAAGGATGGTGCATTATAAAATCCGTGAAGTCCAATATTGTATACATTTTCTCCTTTAACTACATTGCCTTCTACTAGTTGACGAATCGGCGTACCGTTCGAGGGGCCTTGACTTAAATCTCTTAAATCTAGATGCGTATCCAGCTGGACAATCCCTATTGTTTTATCTGGGTTGTTACGTTGAATCGCTCTTACTAACGGTGCAGTGATGGAATGGTCACCGCCAATAGAAGCAACAAAAGAAGTTGGGAATTGTTGGTGAACACGTTTCATGGCATGTTCTATATTGTCATGACACTTTAAAATATCAGTGGTATGCATTTTGACATCGCCGAGGTCCCCTACTTTGTATCCCCTAAAATCAACATGCTCGTCAAAATAATAGGTTGTGAATAGCTCCCAAGCCTTTCGGAACGCCTTTGGAAACTCCGAAGCAGCCGATGCGCTAATGGAAGAGCGGGAAAGCGGGACACCTAGAAGTACAGCATCCCAATCTTCTCTTGCCTCTTCCCAAACCGGGACAATCCAGTCCTTCACTTTGATATCTTGCCCTTGCTCTCGAACCCAAACAGATGAAGGTTTTTGAATATATTCATAGAGTTCTTCTGTCATTGAAGTACGCCATCCTTTAATACCACACGGCCATTTTTCATCACAAGATGGGTATGATTCATGCCGTAATAATATTGTAGTTGTTTATAATTAGGCACATTCAACACTAAAATATCTGCCTTTTTTCCTTCTTCAAGAGAACCTATTTGATCCCCTCTATTAATAGCACACGCTGCATTGATCGTTGTTGCTGTTAGTACTTCTTCAAGGGTTAACCCCATGTTTATACAAGCCAAGTTCATAATAAACGGCAAGCTAATTGTTGGTGAAGAACCAGGATTAAAGTCAGTTGAAATCGCAACTGGTACTCCTTCATCCACCATTAGTCGACCACGAGCAAACGGAGCACGTAAGAAGAATGCTGTACCAGGAAGTAGAACCGCAATTGTTCCTGCTTCCGCCATTCTTTGGATTCCTTCATCAGAGGCTACTAGCAAATGTTCTGCAGAGATTGCTCCTACCTCTGCTGCCAGTTCCGCACCTTCATACGGTTCGATTTCATCGGCGTGGATTTTAGGTGTTAACCCGTATTGTTTTCCAGCCTCTAAAATTCGGCGGGATTGTTCAGGTGTGAATACTCCTTTTTCACAGAAGACATCATTAAATTCTGCCAGCTGCTCTTCTGCTACTTTTGGAAGCATTTCGTTAATGACGACCTCAACAAATTCGTCTTCACGGCCTTTATATTCAGCGGGAACAGCGTGCGCCCCCATGAATGTGCTGACGATATCAACGACATGCGTTTCTTGAAGCTTTTTTGCGACTTCTAATTGTTTCTTTTCATTTTCCCAGTCTAAGCCATAGCCACTTTTCGCCTCAACCGTCGTAATACCATACTTTAAGAATTCATTTAAATGATTATAGGTTTTCTCATATAATTCTTCGAAACTAGCTTGGCGAGTACTTCTTGTTGTTGAGTGAATGCCACCGCCTGCATTCATAATTTCCATGTAAGTGGAACCATTTAATCGCATATTGAATTCATTTTCTCGTGTACCACCATGCACTAAATGTGTATGGCAGTCCACAAGACCAGGCATAACAACTTTTCCAGTCGCATCAATCACTTCTGCTTCCGCAATCAGCTCCGGATATTCCTTTTGCAATTCTTCTAATGTACCAATCGCTACAATGCGATCTTGGTTCACTAAAACACTACCGTTTTCGATAATGCCTATTTCCTTCATCGCTTCTTTTGTACGAGGACCCTGTCCGTTACCCTTTAACGTGATGACTTCGTTTGCATTTTTAATAAGTGTAGGCATCTTCCATCAACCTCTTTTTCTATTTTTCTAGCATTGGCATTTTGACATTTTTCTCTTTTGCTGTTTGGATCGCAATATCATATCCGGCATCTGCATGACGAACTACTCCCATACCCGGATCTGAAACAAGTACTCGGCTAATTTTGTCGGCTGCTAATTTTGAGCCATCTGCCACTAATACTTGACCTGCGTGTTGTGAATAGCCCATTCCAACACCACCACCATGGTGAACACTTACCCAACTTGCTCCTCCAGCCGTATTAATAAGAGCATTTAGAATTGGCCAATCTGATACTGCATCCGAACCGTCTTTCATTCCTTCTGTCTCACGGTTTGGCGATGCAACAGAACCAGAATCTAAGTGATCACGACCAAATACGATTGGTCCACTTAACTCGCCGCTTGCGACCATTTCATTTACTTTTAGAGCAAAGCGGTGGCGATCTCCATAACCTAGCCAGCAAATACGAGCAGGTAGACCTTGCCACTTCACCATTTTTTGCGCCATATCAATCCAGTTCGTCAACCCTGCATCTTCAGCAAACATTTCTTTTGCAAGGGCATCTGTTTTATAAATGTCTTCTGGATTACCTGATAAAGCTGCCCAACGGAATGGTCCTTTCCCTTCGCAGAACAATGGTCGAATATAGGCAGGAACGAATCCAGGGAAATCAAATGCGTTTTCAACACCCATTTCTTTTGCATAAGCACGAATGTTGTTACCATAGTCGAATACTTCCGCACCAGCTTTTTGGAAATCAAGCATTGCCTGTACGTGATCTGCCATTGCTTGCTTTGCTTTTTTCTCGTATTCTTTTGGATTTTTTGCACGTAAATCGAATGCTTCCTCTAAGCTCATTCCATTTGGAACATATCCATTGATTGGGTCATGAGCTGACGTTTGGTCCGTTACAATATCAGGCGTAATTCCACGATTTAGTAGCTCACGGTGTACATCTACACAGTTTCCTACTAATCCGATTGATGCAGGCTCCTTTTTCTCAGTTAGTTCTTTAACTAACTTAAGCGCCTCATCCACCGTTTCAACTAAATAGTCACAGTAACCTTCTTTAATTTTACGTTCAATTCGATTGCGATCTACCTCTACAACTAAGATCACCGCTCCAGCCATTTTTCCAGCTAGTGGTTGAGCTCCACTCATTCCACCCATACCACCAGTTAAAATGAATTTCCCTCTTAAATCAGGTGTTCCGAAGACCTTTTTACCTGCTTCTACAAAACTTAAATACGTACCTTGTAAAATCCCTTGTGCTCCGATATAAATCCAGCTTCCCGCTGTCATTTGACCATACATCATTAGATTACGTTCTTCTAATTCATAAAAATGATCCCAATTCGCCCAAGCTGGAACTAAGTTTGAATTGGCAATTAACACGCGTGGAGCATTTTCATGTGTACGGAATACAGCTACTGGCTTACCAGATTGAACAAGTAATGTTTCATCATTTTCTAATTCCTTTAAAGACGCGATGATTTGGTTATAGCTTTCCCAGTTTCTTGCTGCCTTTCCAATCCCACCGTACACAACTAACTCATCTGGATTTTCTGCCACTTCTGGGTCCAGGTTATTCATCAGCATGCGCATTGCCGCTTCTTGTTCCCAACCTTTACATGTTAATTCGTTCCCTCTTGGTGCTTGAATTTTATTAGTTGTAATCATAATAGATCTCTCCTTTTTAGAATAGTAGTAATGCAATTGGTGTCACGAGTATTAAAGAAAGAACAACTCGCTCAAACCAAATAATAACTAAGTCACGAATAGATAATGGAATCTCAGTTGATAAAATTAACGGAATCACGGCTGAACAGAATAAAATCGCCGATACCGATACATTCGCTACAATAAATTTAGTAATTAATGAAGCTTCTGTTACTAATAAAGATGGTAAGAAAATCTCTGTAATGGATAATGAAAGTGCCTTCGCAGTCAACATAGGCTCTGGCAACTGTAGTAAATAAGTAAATGGTGCAAAGATATAGCCTACGACATCAAAAATTGGTGTATACAAGGCAAGTACGATTCCAAGTAAACCAATGGATAGGATAGAAGGAACTACCCCCATCGCCATGATGATTCCATCTTTTAAATGGAGATATAAATTTTTAAGGAATGTTGGATTTTTCTCTACAGCATTTAACGCTTCCTGATATGCTGTTTGGAATCGTTTGCCCTTTACAATCGTTTCTGGATCTGGCGTTGAACCTTCTAGATATTCATCCTTCATTCGACTAAGTGGATAAATACGTGCTGTTAAAGCGGTTACAGTAAATGTAACGACAAGCGAAATCCAAAAGAATTCAGTCCAATATTCCATAATATCGAGTGTATTGGCCATGACGACCATAAACGTGACGGATACAGTTGAGAACCCAGTGGCAATGATAGCTGCCTCACGAATCGTATATTTTCCTTGTTTGAATACGCGATTTGTTAATAACAATCCAACTGAATAACTTCCCACAAAGGACGCTACTGCATCGACTGCTGAACGACCTGGCGTACGGAAGATTGGTTTCATAAATGGCTGCATAAATACACCAATAAACTCCAGTAAGCCGTAGCTAACTAATAGTGCTAAGAAGATCGAACCTATTGGAATTAATACGCCCACAGGTTTAATTAACTTGTTCATTAAAAATGGCCCGACATCTGGAGCAAATAACCAAGCGGGTCCCTCTCCGAAAATCAACATAACCCCTACAACTAAACCGACTAATTTAAAGACAGATAAAATTCGGCTGACTGTATCCTTCTTCCAGCTTTTATTTACAAATGGAATTACCGCTCCAGCTACTAGCAGAATTAGTACATATGCCGTAATGAGCGTTGGAAACGATGTTGATAAAAAGTTCACCACATGGTCAATTAGAATCGAGGACTTCCCACCCCATTCAAATGTCACAAAGAAACTAAAAATACCAATGAGGCTACAAATAATCATTTTTAACGTGGTAACTGTTTTATTCGAATTCCCTGCATAGCTAGTTGGCAACTGCACAACTTTTTCGGAATCTTTTATAAGATCAGTTGACATTTCTTCTACTTTTTCAGTCATATTACTCCCCCCTTCCTTTAAAGATATCTTATTATTTTTCCTTTTCAGAAAATATAGAATTTAGACATGTAAAATGGTAATTTTATATGCTTTTTATCAGAGTTTATTTGTATAATAGGAATAATATAATTTTCTTGATTTATTTAAGGAGGTTCATATGAATATTTTCATCATTGATCGGGATCACTCGGAGGCAAAAGGGTTTGAGTGGTATTTAAAATCCTATTTATTAAATAAAGTAGATTTATATATTTTTCATTCCATTGATCAGCTTTATCAGGCTTATCAACAAATTAAACCGGACATTATCATAGTAGAAATTGAACTAGTGAAACTTCAACATGATGTTTCTTTCTTCCATTCAGCTCGAAGAAATGGTGTGGATATTTTTGCCGTTACCTCTGAACCACTTTATCAACATGCTTTAAAGGCGATTCAAATGCAAGTTACTCATTTTTTCGTCAAGCCTGTAGATTTAAATCAGTTAAAGTATTTAATTAATACTTCATCAACAAGAAATACAAAGGAAGTTTCATTTCCCGAAAATGACCAAATCCCAAGTGATTTTTATTTACGATTATTTTTACAAAGTGACGGGATCTTTCCTGAAGAGGGTCAGTTATTTTTCCTAGTAGAGCCAGAGCAACCAAAAGATTTGATCACGTTATATAAATGGATGAAGGAAAGCTCTATTTTTGGAAAAATCGAACTGCATCCATTATCGGAACATATCATTTGTATTTCAGATACTGTTGAAAAAGCCCAATTTGAAAGAAAGGCAAGAACTTTAATAAGAGAATGGAATATGATGAGTGGCAGCTTTATTAATGTGGCAATTTATGATGGCCCACCTGTGCAATTAAGTGGGACTTATGACGAAACCAAATATGCGCTGAAGCAACGTTTCTACAAGGGGTTTGAGAATATATTTTATACAAGCAAGAAACTGACACCCCAGCCTCTTGACCCTTTACTAACACCTGAAGAACAACAGCTATGGATACAAAGCCTAGAACATCATCATATCCAAACGATCAAAGAGTTTCTCTACCGTTTATCTATAGAAGGAACCTATTATGAACAGGATTCAATACGGATCCATCTAACCAGTGTGTTAGCGCAAATTCGCCGGTTTATGCTCAAGTACAATTTGCATCAAAAAGCGCTAATAGAAGAAAATTATCGTCAATTATTCCACATTATTTTGGAATATCCTATTTTGTACACCATCATTCAAGAGATTATCCTATTTACACAAGCTTTAATGAAACTTGCATCCGATACAAAAGTGGAATTAAAAGCAAATTACGCTGAACTAGCAGCTGATTTAGTTGAAGAACAATATAAAAATATGAAATTATCTTTAATTGAGGTAGCGAACCAGTTAGGCATTACTTCTAACTATTTAAGTACGATTTTTAGTAAACATCATGGGGTGCCCTTTAAACGCTATTTACAGCAATTTCGCATTCAACAAGCTCAAAAGTCTTTAGTCGAGACGGATTTTACCATTAGCGAAGTGGCACAAATATGTGGTTTCGAAGACCCGAATTACTTCGCAAAAATATTTAAAACCTATACTGGGCAATCGCCCTACCGCTATCGGAAAATGAGACGGGATTAGATGGCGGGACACGGGGATGGGTGGAAGGTGGGATGGGACACGGGGACAGGTTCCTTGTCCCACTTTAATAGAAATAGACTGTTATAAGTAACAACTCAATGGTCAGCTAGTAGGAAGGATATTATTACGTTTGTCGATAGGAAGTTGAGAGATTTTATTTAACTTGGTTGAAGAAATCTGCACTGTTACTTTGAGCGAAAAGCACAAAAATTAGAGTATTAAAAATAAACCCAGTCTTCTTAGAGGCTGGGTTCATCATTATTAAATCTTCTTTTTCACCACAACATTCAACCACTTTTCATGTTGGCGCCCTTCTCTTACATCGGAGGTCACTGACATTTCAATTATTTTGAGTTGTTGGAACGGGTCGAGTAGCGATTCGAATGTCTCTTCCGTTAAGTTTGTGAAGTATCTTCCGTTTTTCTCCCCTTCATAGCCCCCGTATTTAAATGAGACATAGAAGTAGCCACCTGGTTTTAATGCTGTGGCCATCTTTTCGATCATATTTGGCAACTCCACTGATGGAACATGAAGTATAGAAGCACATGCCCAAATGGCGTCATATTTGTTTTGTTCATCTAATTCATGAAACTTCTTGCAAATCACCTCTTGCCCAATATAGTGACTAGCAACTTTACACATCTCCGTGGATCCATCCATCGCCGTCACTTGGTATCCCTTTTCGATGAACGCCTTACTATCCCTCCCCGATCCGCAGCCAAAATCTAAAATGTGCGCCCCTTGCTGGAGGTATTTCAGGAGTATGTTTTGTTTTTCATCGAAGTCAACTGATACTGTGTCTGAGGTAAATGAGGATGCGTTGGTATTGTAGTAGTTTAGGGTTTTATCAGAATAATATTGTTTCTCCATGCTAATCGCTCCCCTCGTTAATCATTTTTTCCTTCCTTCACTATATCAATAGAACTTCTCGCAGGTCCCTCACTACTTTGTTGGAATAATTTACAAATGTTTCAACAACCTCATTTTGATTAGCTAGCATCTAATCCTTCATCTCATCTTTTTGTCAATGAAGTTCACGAAAAACTATCCTTCTGTTTTTCCAATTTCATCAACTTAGTTGACGGATAATTGAAATCCAAATGTTATATTTCTTATGGTTATAAGTTCTTATGTTACACGATAGAAACAAAAATAGTGTCTCTTTTGAGCAAAATTCAAGTTTCGTTTTAATTTTCAATTTGGAGGTTTTTTTCTTTTGCAAGATAATTTTAAGTGCCAAAAAAGAGAACCCAAAATTAAATGGGTTCCCCTATCGTTTCCTATATTAGAGTGGTGGATTTTCTACACCTAAGTGAATCCAATCTTCTTTTGGTGGGCCGTAAACGCCAAATGGTTTGAGGCCTGCTTGGCGCATTAGAACGGTTACTTGTCCGCGATGGTGAATGATGTGCTTGATGAGTCCCATTAGAATTTGCGCATTTGTTTCTTCTCTGCCAAAAGCGATTTGCACTTCTTTCAACGATTCGTCTGTCCATTGTTGTTCAATCACTTGGACTGCTTCAGCACTTAGCTTTTTAAAGTTATCCGCAATTTCTTTCGCTGAGGTTGGGACACTTTCCACATTATCTACTAGATCGGTTTTTAATCCGAAATGGGCCAAATATTCCGGGATGTTTGTTGTAAAATGCCAAGCGATTCTCCCTAAAGTACGTCCTTCTGTGTAAACTTTTTGATTCAGTGATTCATCTGTTAACCCTTCTAACACCTTTTGAGTTAGGTTAGCTTCTTTCTTCCATTCTTTGATAAAGTCTGCAATGGTGACATACATATAATATCCCTCCGTTCTTCTTTACCCAGTATGTTCTACTTTACTTCCCACAACACTTTTTATATTTCTTCCCACTGCCGCAAGGACACGGATCGTTTCGTCCTACTTTCCCGCCTGCCATTACTTTTAGTGGAGTGGTTGGTATTGGATTTAGTTGTGGATTACTCATTTTCGAAAGTTCTTCTGGGGTATGGCCACGGTTTTCCCAGATGCGAGTTGTGTTGGCGATCTTTGTGATGACTTGGATATACTCGTTAGCTTGTTTCATGTCATCAAACACAAAGCGTTCCATAAACTCACGTACCAATCCATTAAAGTCTGCATCAACTACTTGTAATTCACCAACAATTTCATCGATTTCATCTTTTGCTTTCAGTTTATTACCGCCGAAAAAGTCTTTTGCTAGCATCTTTGCTAACTTTTCTTGATGGCTTGTCTTTTCGTAGTAAAACTGGTCTGTATAGCGTAATAATTCCTTTTTTGCAGGAACGTAAAACGGCTTGCCGATTGTGCTCGCAACAAACCCAACAAAATCCTCTTCCATTTCTACTGCCTCATGGATAAAAAATGGATGTTCGATATAAACAAAGTGATTTTCTAGTTCTTTTTCATATTGTGGATCTGATAATAGCGCCTGTAATTCCTTGCTCGATAAAGAAGGTTTATTTTGCGAATTATAGATCTTCAAAAAATCCGGGTATTTGATGATGCCATATAAATTTGTACAAGCAGTTGCATATTGAATGATTATATCTTTATTTGGTAAAGCCTCTACATCTACATAATCTGAGCCTCGGTATTTATCGGAAAGAATGAAATAATTATCGTGGTCAATGTGTTCCCATTCCGTTTTTTTGTATTTTACATGTTTTAATAGGAAATTTATTTCATCACGTTCAAAAGGTAAAAACTCCATCTTTTCCGCCCATGCATAAGTCGATAAATACTCAGGGTGTGAAGGGGTTTGATAGATTTTTAGAAATTCCTCGAATGCAGCTGGTCCACCTACGTCCTCAGGCGGTGCCATCCCTTCCCCATCTAGAAGCGTTGGGAATCCGAAATGATAATCTTCCACTGTTTCCTCAAGCTCTATTTTAATACGCCAGTCGTCACCGAAATCATATTGATATAGGAGCTCTCTATGTTTCTCAAGATAATTATCTATTTTTATTCTCGTTGGCTGTTTAACTGTTAAACTATTGTATGATTTCCCCTTGTATTCTTCTAATAAACTTTGATTATTGGTAATGAACAGATCTTCTATTTCAATACCGAAATAGTGATACGGCTCCATTTCACTTTGAAAATTCGTTACATACTGGATGGTTTCATGTAAACGATTAAATGTAGCTCCAGCAGGCAATATAATTCGTCGCCACACCTCAGGCTGAATATCTTGGAATGTAAGTTTTAAAATATATGCTTTCAATTGGTCACCTCATTTGGGACAGGGGGACAGGTTCCTCGTCCCATTTCCGCCTCTTTTTTTCTACTAACTAGTATAACTTATATATTTTAGTAATAAACCACATCGTTTGCGATATTAGGGCTGTTTTCATCTCACAAATGCCTCTTCTGTCATCCTAGGCCAGTTCGTTTTGAAGCAATAGATTCCCGTAAGAAGGACGAAAAAAAGTTCTGAAGGAAAAGGCAAAGCATGTTTTTCTTGAGATGTTGTTTGTCATTTTGATAGTGGGACAGTGTACCTGACCCCTCGTCCCTACCTTTAATAATTCTAAGTATCTTATTTTATTCATATTTTTTTGAGACAAACTTGTTTCATTCGTTTTTGTGTACCCCACAACCTTTAGAAGCTGAGGAGTGATGTAAAGTTGGATGTTTTTTCGATGGAGTTTTTTTCGGGTTTAATGTCTATTATTATGATTAATTTAGTACTTGCTGGTGATAATGCGCTGTTAATTGGGATGGCTGCTAAAAATCTACCGAAACAGCAACAAAAGCAAGCGATTTTTTGGGGAACGATTGGCGCCATTATCGTTCGTCTAATCCTAACAATTGTAGCGGTTCGGTTACTCAAAATTGATGGTCTTCTTCTAGTTGGTGGGGTCTTGTTGGTGTTGATTGCATTTAAGTTGCTTATTAGCGATTCAAAGCCAGAAGTTCACACAAAGAGCAATACACTTTTAGCTGCTATGTGGACGATCATTCTCGCAGATGTCTTAATGGGCGTTGATAATGTCATTGCCGTTGCAGGTGCTGCAAAAGGGAATATTTTATTGATCGTTATTGGCTTAGTTGTTTCCATTCCGATTGTGGTATGGGGTAGTACTCTTGTCATTAAGCTAATTGAGAAGTTTCCGATTATTATCGTTATTGGTTCAGGGGTGTTGGCATTAACAGCTGCAGATATGATTGTTAAAGATACTTATGTTAAAGGGTTCTTTGATGATCCAGCATATAGCCATCGATTTGAAGGGATTTTGGTCATCGTGGTCATTTACATAGGCTTAATGGTCAAGATTTTTAGAAGTGGGAAAAAAGAGAATGGTTATACTGGGACATGAGGTGGGACATGGGGACAGGTTCCTTGTCCCAAAGTTTTTTGGGACAGGGTGCCTGTCCCCTCGTCCCTATTTTTTCTTCCTCCATGGTTTTATGTAGGAAATGATAAAGATGAACATGGTAACGACCACTTGGAAGTAGATTGCATATTGTCTGATCTCGTGATTTTGTATGAAAATTGGATTGTTTAAGGCCATTTCCTTTTGCGTCTCCAACAATTCCATATTCGCAATCATTAACTTATCTACGATAAAAATACCGACGATTGTTTGAATAATAAATAGAACAAATTTTACCCCAACCCATCGATGTTTGAAAAATCCCCAATTCGTAAAAAATCCATAGATAAAACCAACTAGTAATGTTCCAACGGCTCCCCATCTAATGATATTGTCACTAATGATAATAATGTTTTTATAAATAAGATAGGACTCATCGTAATTAGTTAAATCAATATGTAAATTAAGGGCTAGCGAACTTAAAATGCCACCGAAAAATAATACGACTAGAAACACGTGGATGATTTTTAGCCATTTCATTTTCTTAGGTCCTATTTTCTTCATGTTCTTTCCTCCCGACTGCATTGTTGCATTCTATTGAAGTGCGTTATGACTTCTTGCATTGTTCATTATAGTTGGGAGAAAGCGATCTTATAATGAGCTGTGGGCTTAATTGGTTCTAGGTCTGTGGTTGTATTTGGGACGGAGGGACAGGTTCCTTGTCCCAGAAATTGGGACGAGGAACCTGTCCCCCCTGTCCCTATCTAGCTCACATACACGACACGGGAATTCCCACGTGTCGTGTAGTAGTTCTCGGAATGTTTTGGTTTCGTTGGTTTCTGGGAAGTAGAGGGATTTGTCCATCATTTGATTATGGGCGTTGGACAGCTTGGAGACCCATTCACCGTAAAGTTGATGATGTAGTATCCGCGCCTCCCCTGCATTTTGGGCGAAGTAGAATACGTATTGTTCCGCGTTGCGCTTGATGGCATATAGTTGATTCGGTCGAAGGTTAAGTGTATTTTTAGAACGCATTTCATCGAATTCCATTTGCTCTTGTTCAGTTAAAGTTATGTCATCTAAATTTGACGCATCGTCTTCCATGGTTATTTTCCCCTTCGTGATCGCAAAGTAAATAAAATAAGCGAGATACGGGACATCATATTGCATTGCATCTTCATATAAGCTACTCACTGTTTGCCTTTCCATGTTTTCACTCCTTAATTTGACCTGTTAATTTATTGTAATGGGCGATAACGATACCAGTTGGGCCGTTTCGGTTTTTGGCAATGATTAGTTCGAGTTCTTCTAGGCCTTTTGCGGTTCGTTGCACAGGTTGGTTATTTAAGCTTTCATCGGCAAAGTCACTTGTATTTGATTGTTGTTCATAGTACGAATCGCGGTATAACAGGATAATGACATCTGCATCTTGTTCAATATTTCCAGAATCCCGAAGGTCGCTCATAAGAGGACGTTTGTTTTGCCGTGCTTCTACCGAACGATTCAGTTGAGCTAAGCACACTACCGGGCAATCAAACTCTTTTGCCATCCTTTTTAAGTCCGAACTGATTCGACCAATAATATTCGTTTGAGTTTGGTTTCCATTCATCTCTTCTGGATAAATAATTTGTAGATAGTCGATTAAGACAATCGGCTTTTTATCGGGATAGGTATGAATGAGCCTTCTAACTTGAGCCCGCATTTGGGACACCGTTAGCCCACCGCGATCATCAATTTGAATATTCTTCTTATTTAATTCATTTAGGATATGAATCCACTGCTCTTTTTGTTTATCTGAGAAGAGAGTGTATGGGTTCCGCATTTTGGTGCGATTGATTTTCCCACAAACAGCAATCATTCGATCAATTAACATCTCCCGACTCATTTCTAGCGAAAAGATAATCGGTAAGAATCCCTTTTCGCCTGCTGTTAAGGCAAAGTGATTCATGACATCCGTTTTCCCCATTGACGGTCTTCCCGCAATGATTGTTAACTCTCCTTGTCGAAAGCCATCGATCATATTTTTCAGATTTGGAAGGGTTACAGGGACAAGATTTGAATTCACCATTTCTATGTACGGTCTTTCTGATTGTTCGACTAGCGTTGGTGTGAGATTTGTTTCCATTAGGATCGTGTTGCCCTGCAAGGAATCAAGCGTTTCAAGTACCTTTTCGACGGGCCAGTTTTCAGTTTGAGCCAGGACTAAAATTCTTTGTTTCTCCCTTTCTCGCCAAGAATCCATAACGATTTCTAAGTAGGATTCAAATTTCTCCACATTTGCGTAGGATTTGAGGGTGGCTAGGTAGTTGGCACCCCCTACCTCTTGAGGCTCACGCCTAGTGAGAATTGTGAGGGGGTCAACTGGTTTACGGTTGTTTGCAATCTGTTGCATTGCGTGAAAAATGGAGCGGTGAATTTGAAGCTCGAACATTTCTATTCTTAATCCCGCATCTTGAATTAAATAGTTTTCTTCAAGCATAGTGCCAAGTAACGCTTTTTCTAACAATTCAATACTCAAGTTTGTTTTCATCACAAGCTGTGTCTCCCTTCTTTTAGGTCAATCACTCAAACGATTTTTATTTGTTGGGATTTTGTTTGAGTGACGATTACGCTGAAAATCTACCAATCTTCTCCAGCTGAGTAGTCAATCTCAAATGGTTGTATGATGCGTTTTTTAGGTTTTTGATTGTTCAAGTTAAATTCATTGAGGTAGTTTTCAAAGTTTGTTGGACTAAATAATGTACTTGGTCTTAGGTAAAGTGTCATTGTCGGATCATTTTTCCAGTGCTTGACTTTGACATCGATCACTTTCTTGAAATCCTCGAGTGTATATCCTTCTTGTGCTCTTCCGTTGATGAGCCTTAGCGTTGCTTTGTTGTTCACTCTGAAATTTCGTTTGGCTTTGAGATTTAAGTAATCGATTACTTGAGAGGCAAAGTCGAGATTCTTCTCGACAATGTTATTTTCTTTTTTCTTCTCTTTTTTAAAGTCTCTTAATTGTCTCGTCACTTTGTCGTGGCATCCATTGACAACTCGACGTGTTAGCTTTCCACTTTGACTTGTATGGGTATGACAAATTACACCACTTTCATTGATAAAAGTGAAGTCTTCAATAAGGGTTGGGATTTGATTCTGAAGTTTTTCATAATTAATGCGATACCACTTCAGGTGATCTGTTCGAATACGATTATATTTATTGGTCGAGATAATAAAACCATCTCGCTCTAGCTTTGAAAATACACGTTGAAGCGTCCTCTCTGATAAGAAGGGAAACTGTTTTCTCCATTTGGCATAGGTATGGTTGTACCATGTATAGCCGTCATAGTTTAATGGTGATTGCTGCAGCCTGAAATGGAGCTGCTGTAAAACGGCAGCTTCATTTGTTCCAAACGTTGCTGCTAACTGTGGTAATAATAGTAACGGTGTCTCTTTAGTTAATAAAATTGTCATGTTAATCCGCCTTTCGATTTTTTATTTGAGATTGAAAACTTTTCTTATTTCTTCTACTGATTGCTTTAATTCATCTGATTTTTCCATGTAGTAATGGACGTATCGACTAAAAGATTTCCATGATTGCGGGCCACTTTGAGTTTGAGCAATTAGGAGCGCTCCTTTTTCCGTCCATAAATAAAGTGAAGCTACGTACTTTTCTACTTCGTCTTGATACAATTTTTTAAAAGATTTCAACTCGTCCCCTGTCAACGCAAAGAAGTGTTCACCTTCTTCAAACTGATCTCGATGTCGTAAATAGATTTGATGAATAGTATTTGGTGCGATTTCATACATTGCGGCCAAACGTTTTGTCGTTAACACACGTTTACCTTGATAATCCAATTGCATCCCTCCGTTTTCAGGCAGTTTTTTATCAACAGCTGCCTTCACCGTCTTATATAGTGTTTTAGAAGAGAAAAAGAGACATGTTTGGAAAAAATTTTTTTGGGGGTTGGGGTGGGACAGGTTCCTTGTCCCAGAATTTCCTTGATGGGACAAGGATTCAGCCCTGCCTGGAAGGTGTTTTTTGAGTAGTTAATTTATTAATAAAAAAAACGGAGAAAGCATAAGAATCTATGCATTCTCCGTTTTGGGACAGTGGGGACAGGTTCATCGTCCCAAAATTATCTTGATGTTTGGGACAGTGTACCTGTCCCCTATGTCCCTAAAAGATATTCGATACGATGGACTGAATTGATTCGGGTAACATTTGATAGAATAATCCTTTAAACATTAAATCAAGTAGTCCAGCTATGATTACCACAATGACGAATACTGTTATAAGTAGTTTTTTATTTTTCAATTGATCGCCTCCATGAAACGAGGGACATGTTTCTTGTCCCCAAATTTCCGTTATTACTATATCAAATAATTCTACTATAATCCCGTTAATTTAATAAGTTCTCATTATTTCGTAAATAGGCACCAAGATCATTCACGTTTGGATTCTATGTATTCCGATTTTTTCTCAACGCCCCCCCACTCTCCTCTTCTCCACCGGAACCTTACAGCGAGTGGGACGCGGTGCCTGTCCCCTTGTCCCTAGCAAATTCCCTTAATATCCTGTATAATTATCTTGAAACTGAGATAATAACATAACCTAACCATTGAAAGGTGATTTAAAATATGATTCAACTTAATCCTGCGAATAATCGATTTACAGCTAAAGGGGACTGGCAAGAGTCGCATTTTAGTTTTTCATTTGGTCCTTATTATGATGAAGAGAATATCCAATTCGGTCCTTTGCGTGTGTTAAATGATGATATCGTTCAACCAGGCAAAGGATTTGGTATTCACCCACATCGAGAGGCAGAAATTGTTTCCATCGTATTAAAAGGACAATTAAAGCATGAAGACAATTTAGGGAATGTTGGGTTCCTGGAATACGGCAATGTTCAAAGAATGACTGCTGGTACTGGCGTTTTGCATTCAGAAGTTAACCCTACTTTAGATGAAGAAACTCACTTCTTACAGTTATGGATCTTACCAAATCAAAAACAATTAACGCCTTCTTATGAAGATATTACTTTTGATCCGGAAAAGTTAAGAAATGAACTGTTACCAGTTGTATCGAATAACCCAAGAGAAAATGTCGCAATGATTCATCAGGACGTTACGCTATATCTTTCAAAAATAGATGCAGGAAAAGAAGTACATTTCGAACAAGGACAAGGCCGAAAAATCTATGTATTTGTTATCGAAGGAGAAGTCAGACTGAATGATGAAGTTACGTTACAAAGACGCGATGATGCACGCATCACTGACCTTCACGCGTTAACACTGCAAGCAAAACAGGATTCATTTATCCTTTTAATTGACTTACCTGGAGGTGAAGCATAATGATTTATGTTCGTCATACTGTCGGGAGCAGACTTTTCTGTGAGACAACGGAATACGAAATCAAGCCCATCGAAAACAATTGGGAAATTTCCTTTAAAACCGATCAAAAAACAGCTAATACTTTATTAAAATTCAGAGATGAACTCAATATCTTTTACGTAGAAGAAGATAATCAAAACCAAAAAACCTGGTTCTACTCTTCGGAAGGTCAAGTCAGCTTCTTAGAAAACGAAAGTAAATGCGTCATCATAGCAGATTATAAAACAGTCTATCCAGTGTGATGGGACGGAGGGACAGGTTCCTCGTCCCAAAATTCCGGACAAGTTCCCTACTCTTGAGTATTCCGCTCACATTGGTCACATGACTGTAGCCCCGCTTTAAGGACCGCTTTAATATTCGACTACTTGGTGTAATCCAAGTAGTCTTTTTTTGTAACGAAGTGACAGGTCTCTTGCCCCATAAGCTAATCTGGGACACGGTGCCTGTCCCCGTGTCCCTAAAATCCAATCCTCGTGTAATAATCATGAATTCTTTAGGAAAACCTAACCTGGTAAACCTAACTAAATGAAGCAAGGAGCACGATTTATGGAAGAACGTCCAGAGAAGAATAACAAAACTTATTGTATGAGTGAATACGATACATTGAAACGCGTAATCCTTTGTCAGCCTCAATATATGACAATTCGCGATGTCATTAATGAAACGCAAAAGCATTTTAAAAATGAAGGAATCCATATTGAACGAGCGCTCGAGCAACACGATGTATTTGTCAAAACACTCAAGGATCACGGTGTTGAAGTGATTTTACTACCCTATCATAAGAAATATCCTGAGCAGGTTTTTACACGAGATATTGGCTTCACCCTTGGACAAACCATTTTTGTTGCTAAAATGGCAACCGATATCCGTGAAGGCGAGGAAGACGTTTTAAAGCAATGGCTAGAGGACGAAGAAATCTCTTATTATAATTTAGTCGAGGAACGCATCGAAGGCGGCGATGTTGTAATTGATGGGAATACCATTTACGTGGGACTTAGCGAGCGGACAGACGCAAAAGCAGCTGAACAACTACAACGTCTGTTAAATCAATTTAATGTGATCCCGATCCCCTTTAAAGAAAAATATCTGCATTTAGATTGTGTATTTAATGTTGTATCACCTGAAGTTGCTCTTATTTATCCAAATGCTCTAACAAAAGAGGATATAGAACTTTTTTCTTCACGGTATGATTTAATTGAAGTTTCGGAAGAGGAACAATTTCAGTTAGGTACAAACGTATTGTCTATTGGCAATAAACGAGTCTTAAGCTTGCCTGTCAATGAAAATGTTAACAAACAACTTCGTGACCGTGGCTTCGAAGTTATTGAAGTCGATATCACAGAAATTATTAAATCTGGTGGCTCTTTCCGCTGCTGTACACTTCCTCTCTTAAGAGAAGCGTAAGTCATATGGTGGGACAGTGTACCTGTCCCCCATGTCCCAGTCCACAAAAAAACGGAGAAAGCATACTAATCTATGCTTCTCCGTTTTGGGACAATAGGGACAGGTTCCTCGTCCCTAAAACATTCTTAATGAGGTAAGTTTCCTAACTCCGCGTCAACTTCTACTTCACTTTCATCTTCTTCATCTAACTCAATTGAACTGAATTCAAATTCATGATAGTACATTGTATGAGCGTATCTTTCTTTCGAAGGGTCTTGTTCAGGGTTGATTTCCTCAGCCCAATCAAACACTGGAAGTCCTTCAATTGGTTCGATATAACGATTTAAGCACAACCATTCGCAATCATGATCTTGTGCAAGTCTTAGTAAATCTAACAGTTCCAATGGCAGAATAGGAGTTACTTCTTCTGAAACAACCATTTCTTCATCTTCAACATCACTAGTGTTAATCATCCAACCACTTCCTGGTTTATCGTAAATGACTAACTCATTCCAACCTGTTTCTTTTCCTTGTTCTATCAAATCAAGAATGTACACTGCAGTATCAAGTGTAATGTGAGCTGTTGATAAAGTTAAAACTTTGTTAGTGTGTAAATCAATTTTAAGCATTCTGGTTAAGTCCCCAATCTATGTCCTTTTATTTTTTTCACTTTGCAACTATGATAACGCTACTAAAATTGTAAGCTACTTAAAATTGCTGCAATTACTTTTCGCAGTTTGATATGTATGCTTTTTTCAATTACTTATTACTATGTAGTACAACTTTGTACGTGGCGTTTTTCTATCGCCCTGCTATACACCTAATTATATAGGGCAAATTGGTGAGATAAAGGCGTAATTAAAGGTACTACAAGTTATTAATCCATGTAGTACCACTTATAGGTAATTTCCACTAAAAAAAGACTAGGAATCTATGTCCTAGTCTTTTAAATCAGCAATATTTATCCGCTAATAACCAGTATTTACATGTGGGACGAGGGACCTGTCCCCTCGTCCCTCTTAATGAGACAAGGTCCCCACGTCCCGTGTTACATGAACACCAGGTGTACGGCCGTTGTTCCATTTGCCATTTAGGGCGCGTTCGATTTGGGCGCCTAGTTGCAGAAGGAGTCCATCTTCTCCTTGTCGAGTAAGGGCGTGGATTCCAAGTGGTAGTCCGTTTTCATGTTGACCCATTGGCAACGAGATGCCAGGAAGGCCGCAAAGGTTGGCGATCGGCGTATAGGAGAAGATACTCCAAAGGTTTTCGAACCAATCGTAGACGGACGGGTTATCGCTAATTGTTAGGTACTCTTTTGTTCCAACTAACGGTGTCGGTAGGGCCATTGTTGGCGTAAGAATGATATCCCAATCTTCAAAGAAGGCACCTAGTTTACGTGACGTGTCGTTGAACGCTGACTGCATTTTAGCACGGTGTGTATAGGAAGCGGAACGTCCTTCTTCCCAGACGCGAATACACATTGGTTCGATTAGATCTGCTGGTGGTTTTTCTAAGCCTTTTTGTTCTAACAGACCGATAATGGTTTGAGCGAAATTCATAATATAGCACTCGGTTTGTGCCATGTAAGCGGCTTGGAAATCAATACTCGGCAACTTCCATTCAACATGATGACCAAGTCCCTCAAGGAATTTTGCCGCGCGTTCTAATTCGGCCACAATGTGCGGCGTGGATTTGTAATTCCCCCACTCATGGGAAACCGCAATACGAAGCTTTTTCGGATCACGTTGAATAAGATTGGAATATGACTCTGACGGCATCCAATAAGGCATGAATTCCCCAGGCGCTCCACCTCTACAATTGTCTATAAAGGCTGCAGTGTCGCGGATTGTGCGAGATTGGCAACCCTGAGCAGAAACGACACCCATTAAGTCCGAACTATAAGGAGCAACCGAAAGTACACCACGGGACGGCTTCAACCCGATATTGCCGTTCACCCCCGCAGGAATTCGAATGGAACCTCCCCCATCCGTCGCATGAGCAATAGGGATCACGCCAGCCGCAACAGCTGCTGCAGAGCCTGCAGACGAGCCGCACGTTGTATAGTCTAGATTCCACGGATTACGTGTAACATAAACATCCGGATTCTCGGCTGAACTGCATAAGCCAAATTCCGGTGTTGTCGTACGTCCGATAATGTTGAGTCCCGATTGACGGATACGACTTGTGAGGTAACTATCGGATGTAGCACGATTTCCTTGCATCAGCAGTGACCCCATCTCCTGAATGCGACCTTTAACTGTAGGGCCTAAATCTTTCATCAAAAATGGTACGCCAGCAAAAACACCATCTAGGTTGGTTCCATCCTTTGTGGGTTCATTGACCGCGTCATCAAAAACCTCAATAACTGCATTAATCTCAGGATTTACCTCCTCGATTGCACGAGATACCTGCTGTGCCACCTCTTTCGGTGTAATTTGCCCCCCGCGTACTAGCTCTGCCAGACCAACTGCATCATAAGTAGACCATTCATTCCAATTCATTGCCAACTTCATCCTATTCCTCCTCCACTTTCATCCGATCAAATCTCTTTCTTCCAAAAGGCTTGTCTCATTTATTCGAAAAAACTTTACATTGAGAGGATTACATCTGGAAATGGTGCAATTTTACATTCCCTCTATTATTCTACTCCTATATTTATAATTTTCAAAATAATTAGAATAAAAACTTCCCATTTTTATCGCGTAGATCGTTCTCGCCGGTTTAATCAAAAAAGTCACTAATAACTAAGCTTCTCTCCCGAACCAACTACAAGCTATATTTATTAAAATACAAGAAAAATTTAATCAATATTTATGAGATAAAATCTTCCAATATGTAATCTAAAATTTATATAACATTCACAAGCATTGTACTATAATAGGAAAAGTTGCTTAAAAAGTTGAAAATAATAGGAGAAAATTATGGTAGAGATTTTAACTACTAAAGAGTTATCTTTATTAGGTTTAGAGCATCAATTTATGAAATTACAAACTCGTATGATAAACCTTGGGACCAAAAAAGGACTTTCTCACCCAGAGACAATTCAATGCAGTCAAGAGTTAGATCGTATTTTAAATACCATTTATCAGATTAAATTAAAGTAACGTGGCACCTTTTATTTCATTATCGTAGGTTTCATTAAATGTAACATTTTAACAGTTAAATTTAGTTCAAATATTAAAGAATCAACCGATATTACTAGAGTCACAAACTTACATTAAGAGTTTGTGCAATTCCACCTGTAAAAATGGATGAAATTTCCTCTATATTTAATACTAGCGCTTGATTAATATTTAAAAAAGCAATCGATTTCAACGCATATAGAAATAGCCGGTTATCAGAACTTTTGGCTTATCTTATGACTGAACAGCTCAGAAGGAGAACTTAATATAATGAGTCAAATATTAAATAGCCTTGTCATTGCTTCTATACATCCACCCTTTTTCCCATTAAGGATCTTATTTGATTTATTGACTAGCCTTGCTTATTTCACGATTCCACTCGCCATTTTATTTTTTATGAGGAAACGGAAACACGTAAAATTTAAATGGATTTATATTTGCTTTACTCTGTTTATTCTACTTTGTGGATTCACACATGTATTGCATGTTTTACCGCATTTGATGTCAATTGAACCATTACACACTATTCAAACCATTGCTGCAGGGATCACGGCAACCATTTCTATTATTACATCGATTCTGATTTGGTCCATTATGCCTAGACTTTTAAGAATCCCATCTTCAACAGAGTTAGAAGAAGCAAATAAAGAAATTCGCTATTTAGCTCACTATGATTTGCTGACAGGACTAATTAATCGAAATTATTTCAACATCCTTATGGAACAAGTGATTAATGAAGCAACTCAACACAAAAAACAGTTTGCCGTTGTGTTTATAGACCTTGATCGTTTTAAAATGATTAATGACAGTTATGGTCATCGAATGGGGGATCTTCTGTTAGAGGAAGTTTCGAATCGAATCGTTCGTACTGTTGGAGAAAAGGATATTGTCTCTCGTCAAGGGGGCGATGAATTTATCCTATTACTTCAAGATGTATCTCCCGATGAAGTAGAGATTACCGTGAATAAGATTCTCGGGCTATTGTCCTCTGTTTTCATTTTAGATGGAAAGGAAATCCACTGTACGCCAAGTGTCGGGATTAGTTGTTTTCCAACGGATGCACTGGATGCGGAGAACTTAATTAAATACGCAGATTTAGCGATGTATAAAGCGAAAGAAACTGGGCGTAATAATTATAAATTTTTTACGAAAGCGATGAACGAGGAAATTTCCTCTAAATTATTGTTAGAAAATAACCTAAGAAAAGCGTTAGTAAAGGAAGAGTTTGAAGTGTACTACCAGCCGCAGCTTGATTTAAATACAAATCAAATTGTTTCAGTGGAAGCATTACTTCGTTGGCATCATCCAGAAAAAGGGTTTGTTTCCCCTGCTGATTTTATTCCCTTAGCGGAAGAAACAGGCTTAATCGTGCCGATCGGTGAATGGGTGTTAAGGGAATCATGTAAACAAACAAAAAAGTGGCGAGACCAGGGGCATGATATTTCGCTCTCAGTTAATTTATCGAACCAGCAACTCATCAGCAATCATATTGTTGAATTGGTGAAAGAAATATTAGTTGAGAATCAGCTGGACCCACAATATTTAACGCTTGAGATTACAGAAAGCTTGGCCATCACAAACTTAACCGATACGCTCAATAAACTAAAAGAATTACAAGAAATTGGCGTAACCATTGCATTAGATGATTTTGGAACTGGCTATTCTTCACTAAGTTACTTGAGTACTCTCCCAATTAACTTTGTTAAAATCGATAAATCGTTTATTAATGATATTTGCGATAAAACCAAAAAAGAAATTGTCAAATCCGTAAGTCGGATCGCTTCTAGTCGTGGCTTAACTGTCGTTGCGGAAGGCGTGGAAGAAGAAGAACAAATTTATATCATTCAATCTCTCGGTATAGGCATGATTCAAGGCTATTACTTAAGTAAGCCGGTACCAAGTAAAGAGATGGAAAAGAAATTTTCAGAGAAATTATCATTCGTGTAATGACAAAAAGGCTGAAGGGATCAATTGAGAATCCTTTCAGCCTTTTCTTTATTTTGTTACTTTCACAAATGGTTCGCCATTTTCCAGCTCTAATTGAATGGTATAATCGTCATTTTGAAGTTGCTCTTTCTTTTCAGGTAAAGCGAAATATTCTTGGATCGCTAATTCGATTTCCTTGATGATTTCTTCAGAAGGCGGTTCAGTCAAAGCTGTTTTAATAGAAACATAAGAATGCCCTTTCCTCACCTTATAAGAAACCCCTGTTAGATGATATGTCGATTTCCCCGCCATCGCATTGTAAATATCTGCTGCAATATATGCCCAACGATTATCTTGCAGGCGATGTGCTAAATTAAAGGTCGTTACTTCAATATCTTTTATCTTTAATTTACGTGACTCAAATTCCTTTTTGATTTCCGCTATGATTTCATCGGACTCTTCAATATGATCAGGCATGTCTAATGTAACAATATTAGAAAACCATGTAGATTTAAAACCTGCCAATTCATAATCTGCTTCTTCGGCATAGCCATAGGACGTAAATACCTCTTTTACGATTTCACGTACTTCATCATATAGTTTTGTCTCTTCATCTTCATGTGGATCTTGCTGAACTTCCTTTGCTTCTGTAATGAGCAGTTCAAATTCATCATAGCCATTTTCATAAAGATAATTTGTGATCTTTGGCTCAAGATCTTTAGTTGCTTGTTTCAAAGTAGAATCCTTTAAAAGGAGTGATACTTCAATTGTATAGGGAGATGGTGTAATCCCTACAGAACCAACGGAGTATCCTTCCTGTTCGACGAATTCTAAAAGCTGAGCTGTTAAATTCGGGTTATACTGTCCCTCTGAATAATGAGGCGTAATCTTGATCGGTAAAACTTTCCCTACAATACTTGCCATGGTTGGTGAGTAAAATGGCAGCGTGACGACGAACACCAAACATACGGCAACGGCAATCCATCCGTACTGTTTGATAGGTCGTTTTTCTTTTGTCGTTACATTTTGTAAGATTTTCTGCTTTAGTTGCTCTTTTGATTGTTCATTAATCTTTAGTTCTTCGTCTAATTCACGGAATTGTTCATCCAAGAATTTCATCAGTGATCCCTCCTTGAATTAGCTTTCTTTTTAGTTCCTCTAATGCTCTTTTTAACGTCATTTTCACTTTACTTTCTGACCAATTCAAAACATAGGCCGTTTCTGCAGTTGAAAATTCTTTTAGCTTCCGCAAAATGATGACTTGCCTGTGAGAGGGTTTTAATTGTTGAATTGCTCTATATAGTTGTTCAGTTTGATCATTCATCGCGACGATTTGTTCCGGTAGTGGCTTGTAATCTTTCTCTTCAATTGTTAAACCCAAAAAATGTTGGATCGGGTGTTTTTTTCGAAAATAGTCAACTGTCGTATTATGGGCAATTGAAAATAACCATGTTTTCACGGAAGATTTATGTTCAAATTGCTGTTGATGTCTATAGGCCTTTATAAAAGTTTCTTGTGTTAAATCCTCTGCTTGTTGATAGTCGCGCACCATCAAAAGTATGTAAGTTAAAACGGATTCACCATATTGGTCAAACCATTCTGTTAGTTCCTCTTGTTTCAAGGCTGCCCCCCCTTTTTTCTACTACTTAGACGCAAGTGAAAATCAACTCGTCACATTTATTTTGGGTGAACTCAAAAATCTAAATGGGATTAATGCTGATAAATTATAACTTGGAGTTGTACTTGAAATACATAAAAAAGATGTCCCCAAAATGGATTGGGAACATCTTTGAAAGTTCTTACATTGTACTAACATCAATTACAAAACGATACTTCACGTCAGAAGCTAACACTCGGTCATAGGCTTCATCAATTTGGTCTGCCGAAATGACTTCAATTTTAGGCGTAATATTGTGTTCCGAACAGAAGTCGAGCATTTCTTGCGTCTCACGAATGCCGCCAATTAATGAACCAGCAAAGGAACGGCGATGGCCAATTAAGCTGAACACGTTTACCGCTAGTGGTTCTGCAGGTGCCCCTACATTCACCATCGTCCCATCAAGCGTGAGCAAACTTAAGTAAGCATTCAAATCAATCTTTGCACTTACCGTGTTTAGGATAAAATCAAAGGACCTAGCAAGCTTTTTGAATGTTTCAGGATCTTTTGTTGCATAGTAATGGTCAGCTCCAAGCGCTAAACCATCTTCTTTTTTATTCAAGGTTTGGGATAAAATCGTCACTTCTGCACCCATCGCATGGGCGATTTGAACAGCCATATGACCAAGGCCACCTAACCCAATGACTGCCACTTTCTTACCTGGACCAACTTTCCAGTGATTGAGCGGTGAATACGTTGTAATCCCTGCACAAAGGAGTGGTGCTGCCACGTCAAAGTCAATGTTATCAGGAATTCGAAGGACAAAATTCTCTTGTACTACAATGTGAGTAGAATAGCCGCCTTGCGTTACCTCACCATATTTGTCGATTCCACCATAAGTGGAAACATTGCCATTTAGACAGTATTGTTCCTCACCTTTTTGGCAATTTTCACATTCGCCGCAAGAGTCAACCATACATCCGACCCCTACTCGGTCACCAACTTTGTATTTCGTGACTGCTTCCCCAACATCTGCAACAACCCCTGCAATTTCATGTCCAGGAACGAGTGGATACTTCGTCCGACCCCATTCACTATGAGCAGTATGGATATCCGAATGGCAAATTCCAGCATACTTTATTTCAATTAAAACATCATACAAATCTAGATCACGTCGTGTGATTTCAGCCGCGCGAAACGGTTTGTCTGGACCGTCAACGGCTCTCGCTTTCACAATTTTCATTAGCAAAACCTCCTATATTTTATACGATTTTAGCAATCTATTTATACCACCTTAATGAATTCTATTACGATTGACAAATTCCCTTCCCTGCATTTTTGAAAGGGACGGGGGGACAGGTACCTCGTCCCAGTTATTGGGACAGTGTACCTGTCCCACTGTCCCATTGCGACTTTTTATACGCTAACGGGGTCATGTTCATAGTCTTTCGAAATTTCTCAATGAAATAACTCGTACTATTAAACCCTACTTGATAGGCCACTTCCGTCACATTTGCCTCCGCTTGCTGCAATAGACTTAAGCTTTTTTGAATCCGATAATCCATCACATAATTTAATGGGGTCGTTTTTAACATTCGCTTGAAGTATCGACAGCATTCCGAGCGACTTAGGCCCCCTGCTCGCGCAATGTCCTCTAGCAGTATTTTCTCCGTATAATGTTGATGGATCCAGCTTAACATTTCCTTCATCCGCTCATTCTTTAACATGTCCGCCTGAACGTATTCGGGATGAAACCCATTACACATTAAGTTTTTCCATATGTTTGTTAGCTGCATCGTTAGCTCAATTTCAAAGTACTGCGGTTTTTGTTCAATCAACTCTTTGATCTTAAGCGTGGCATCGAGTATGTTTTTTCCCCAAACCTCATTTGCACTGATTAAAACGAAGGGTAAATTCGTTGCTTGAATGTAAGGCGTGACATAGGTTGCGTAGAGTTCTTGTGATAAAACAAATGAAGGTGATACATTTAAACAGATATACACACAGCCCGATTGATCCTTTTCTTCTACCATATGCAGGCAGCCGCTATTGATAAAAAGCCCGTCCCCTTTTCGCACGACGATTCGCTCTTCATTGATTTGAAAAATGGCTTCCCCTTTTACAATTTGAATAAATTGAATTTCCTCATGCCAATGGAGTGGAATATAGCCATGGATATTTTGCTTGATGGTTGTTTCATAGCATGCAATGGGTAACTCAACTGTCCGATGTAGCGTTAATTCTTTTAAACTTTGACTCACCATAAAATTTTTGATCTGCATGTTATCACCTCAATATCTTTATATTTTTCCATACAATTTGAGTATTTTTATCCCAATTTTCCAACTATTATAACACTATTATTATAATTAAAGATGGTGAATTGAAATGAATAAAAGTAGAAAAAGAGGGTTAGTACTCGTCATAACAGGCGCGACCTTTTGGGGGATTGGGGGTACTGTAGCGCAGAAACTCTTTCATCATTACGCAATCGATGTAAATTGGCTTGTTACAACTCGACTTATCATTGCGGGTATTTTACTGTTAACCATTCAATTTGTTACAAAAGATCGTTCTCAAATTTTGGGTGTGTGGAAAAATAAGAAGACAGCCATTCAACTAGTTATTTTTGGATTAGTCGGCATGTTGGCGGTTCAGTACACCTATATGGCATCCATTCATCATGGGAATGCAGCAGTTGCGACACTTTTACAGTATTTGGCCCCTGTAATGATTATCCTTTACTTAATTTTACGTAAACAAGCTGCCTTCACACGACAAGATTTGGTGACCGTTTCACTTGCTTTGGCTGGTTGCTTTTTCTTATTAACAAACGGCTCCATCTCCAGTCTTTCTGTACCGATGATTGCTGTCGTATGGGGAGTTTTATCAGGAGTCGCGGTGGCCTTTTATACCCTTTATGCGGTTCCGCTCCTTAAGCAATACGATTCGTTAGTTATCGTTGGCTGGGCGATGTTAATTGGTGGTTTAGCCTTAAGTGTAATCCATCCGCCTTGGCAAATGGATTTTACAAGCCTACCAATAGAAGGTTACTTTTACTTAATCATCGTGGTGATCTTCGGTACGATGATTGCCTTTTGGTTTTATATCGAAAGTTTACAAAGTCTCTCACCTAAAGAAACTAGCCTTTTCGGTACACTAGAACCATTATCTGCTGTCCTAACAACCGTCCTTTGGCTAAAAGAACCATTCGGCTATTTCCAATGGGTTGGTACAGCCTGTATCATCGGAATGATTTTATTATTGGCGCTAAATCAGAAGCCTACTTCTTCAGAGAGTGAACAACTTCTGGAAAGTAAATCCCCTCAGCTTTAAGGCTGAAGGGATTTTCTTCAGTAATATGATGGCGAAATTAATCCCGACATTTTTTGAATTAATGCCGACAAAAAATCAATTAATCCCGACAATCTTCAAATCACATTTTTCATTGCACAACCCACCTCTATTTCTTCGATGCCATAAAAAAAGAAAAACGCGATGCTTTCAGATTTCCACCTGAAAGCATCACGTTTTTCATTTCACACTTACGTTTTTTTCAATTACTGAAGAACCACTTCTTTTCCCTTCACGATGCTGATTTCGGTAATCTTAACATCTGACGGGATTAGTGGGTGTTGACGTATGACTCTAACTGTATTTTGTGCACGATCAGTTCGGGCTTCTCCACCTGCGAACCACTCATTTATATTATTCTCGACAAATTCTGGTTTACAATGTTCAAATAGATAATTGAGCGTATGTACCTTCTCTTGTATCTCTCTTTGACATTCCTCGCTGTATCCAGTCCATAGGCTCTTTTCATTATGATAAGGACTACTTACGATGACTATTTCCCCAACATTGTACTGATAAACCGCAATGATGATGGATCGCATGATGTCATCAAAGGGTGATCCGACCGGGCCAGTATGCAAAACAATGCTACTTTCCGTATTCATCATTTGGTTCTCTTCTATTAAATCATCTATTTTTACATCAAAATCCAATACGTAAAGTGTGATTTTATTTTTATCCGCCGTCTCCATTAAGAATCACTCCTTAAACGATTTACATTCTATTTCCATTCGTAAACATTTGATTCTTTCAGCGATTCGTAGGAAATCCACCCAAATGTTTCATCATAATTTACTTTGCAGATCATCTGAAAGCTTAAAGATCATCATGCGTTCCCCAGTTTGTGTACTCAAATCGGTATAAAAACTCACGACTTCTTCACCCGTTATGGATAATAACACTTCTTTTAATTCCTCAACCCCTGATTCCACCAAACTATTACGAATGGTTTTAATTGATAAACGGCCCTCTTTTTCTTGACAGACTGAATACTCAGCAGGTGTTAAGATTCCTTTTAACACCACGATGATCATATCTCGTAATATATCTGACTTAACTGATACGCTCCCACGCCCAAGATACGTTTTCTCCCAGTGAGTTAATGCTTTACTAATTTCTGCTTCAAGGGCACCTTTTGATTTATCCATAATGACTTCCTTTCTTACTGGTCCACAACTCATTGTTATATAAAGTTTTTGCTCTAGTTTATTTTAGTTTTTAACTATAAACTCCAATCATACATCCTACAAGTGAGCTGTTCGAATCAAACGGTTAAGACCAACTCTCCCAATTTCCTTCTTGATCAATCGATGCAAGACGAATCCATCCATTTTGGATTTTTTGAAGAAATGCCGGATTTTGATCTAGCATCCGTAACACATACTTTCTTGGTGCCTCAATGACTACTAATAATCTAAGTGGAGCATGATAGGCTTCTTCATCTGATTGCATCACCGACTGCCACGGAAGTCCACTTAATAGATCGCTCGCATTTCCTTGCATTACCCCAATGCCTGCAGTGACGGTTTGGGTCGTTTTATTGCCACTGCCGTAATAATGCGGGGCAACGGTCGACGCATAATATTGTAAGTTAATCCACTGGGCGACGGTTGCTGGTCCAGAAATAATATTCGCTAGGATCGTCCCGTTCGGATCTTTCTTCCAATCATAGTTGTGAAGAAAAGCTCTAGCATCTAAATTACAATATTGAGTAAGTGCACGATTCCCAATGATGAACGTGGCATTACGCGCTAATCCCCATTCTGGTCGCACCTCACTCCAATCATCTCCCAAGCGTTTCGCCTCATTTTTATGGTTATGACTGCAAGCGTCTAGTCCAGGTAATTTTGGAATTCTTTCAGCGTTCGCCTGTTCACTAACCTTTGGCAGTACTTTTTGAATAGCTTCAAAAGCTTCCTTCGCTTTGGCTGTAAGTTTAGGGACGTAAAGCCACTGTAATTCATCAAGTGTTGTAATATGCTCAGCCGCTACAAACACGGTCTCTTCCGGAATAATAATCCCCTCTAGCTCAAGCAATTTTCTTACCACTGGTAGATTACACAATGTTGCCAATACCCGCGCATTAAATCCACTTGAAGCCCCACCGCATGCACCACAATCTAGTGCCGATGCGTAGGGATTATTCGTACTATGACTACCATGACCACAAATGACGACTAAAGGCGAAAAGTTTTCTGTTAAACTCATCATCTTCAATGCTTGTCGTACATAATGCACTTTCTCTTCTAAAGAAAATCCAATTGGTAACTCTGATTCCGATGTCTGTACACGATCAAGCGAAAGTTGCGCTCGTGGTTTACGTAACCATTTTCTTCGAATGTTACGGTATACATTGCCAGTACTTTTTGGAACAAAGCTACGTGCCATCGTTTGTAAAATAAGCCACGGACCACTAATCTCAGGTAGCAATAAACTTGATGGTAAGTTATACTTTAGCCTTTTAAAAGCGTAGCTAATCGAACCGACTGTTTGGTGACGTTGTTTATAGGGTTTTAAGTCATTTTCGGATGACCATTCTTTCACCTTTATTTGTGGTTTGAATAGGACTGGCAAGGATGGATGGCTATGTTTACTGCCAAGCTCACTCATTTCAACCGGTAATCCAAAAAAACCTGCCGTTCCAAACGTCTCGAAAGGACCTGCATCTTCAAGTTGGCGACGAAACGGTTCTGAACGTACATCGATACAAAAGGCAAATTGGGCCAATGTAGACTTGGGAAACTCCACTACACGATTTCGTGTTGAACTGATGATGTTCTGTAACTGATCTTCAAAAGTTTGTTCCCACGCTTCCAACCAAAGTAGATGTTGGACTGTTTGATCAAATCGGTAAGCAAGTGTCAGTCTTGCTTTGGCCTCTTTCGGCGATAACTCTAGCCACTCCTTGATGGGCATGTCACCCCAATGTGCCCAAGATGCAATGAGAGACTCTAAAAGCTCTATCTTCTCTTCTTGGTTTGGCTGTGGTAAAGGCAAATGTGGCTTAATAAGTGCATACTCCAGGCTAATTCGCACTGCTAAATATTCCGTTAATAAGTTCTTTTGCTTAGTAGATTGCTGTGAGCGCCACAACATCGTTCCTGCCCAACCTGGTAGAGCGAGCAAATGCGCTTCTAAATAACTCTCAATTTCTAAGTAGGAAATTTCTAAACCTAGCAGCGCATCCATTAAAGCTTGCGTTGCATCGTTTGGTAAATTGCTTAACTCCCGACGAACCTGATGATTCATAGCAGGGTCATATTTCACCATTTCCTTCCAAGCATAATAAAAACCCTTATCTCGATTTGGCATTGCCCAAACTGCTTGTGCTTCATCTAAAAACAATTTACACCACTTAATCAGTTGCCCATTAAGAACTTCGGTTACATTCTCACCATTTATCTTTTGCAGACGCTGACTATATGTTTGAAGGACCTGTTTCGTCGGAATATGAAAATCATTTACTAGTTCCCTTGCCATGCCCTTTATCTCAGTCTTTGGTAATTGTTTAATAGATTTCTTTTCTTGGATAAGCGCTGCTTGGCAGAACTGAGTTACCACCTCACTTGGCAATTCAAACGACTGTGAATCAAGCCATTGTTGAAGCTTCATTTCTAGGAACTCCTGACAAATCTCACCTCGGTTCCAAGCAGACTGCAAGATCGAATCATTAGGATAGATTTCCACATTACTTGTGCTTTTGAGTTTACGTGCAACTTGCTCAAATGACTGCTGTTCGATGCCTGCCCAAGGATGACGTGCAGCAAATTTCGTTAAAGGTCCAAGTGGCACAATCACTTTACTAGCAGATTCCACAAGTTCTTCTAGAATTACAGAATTAAAACGTTTTTCTATATTGATCTCTTTAACTAATGTTGTAGTCACGTA
Source organism: Ureibacillus composti (assembly GCA_030348875.1). Lineage (GTDB taxonomy): Bacteria > Bacillota > Bacilli > Bacillales_A > Planococcaceae > Ureibacillus > Ureibacillus composti. Next base: position 450,915 of record JAUCEP010000002.1, on the reverse strand, counting down.
CTTTACCTCCTTGAGATTGCAAATAATGGGGATGACTTTCAATGACATTTTCTTTCGGCTCTCCTAATCGTACTAACCAAAGATAAACAATCGCATAGTATTTTGATAAACGGTTGTGAGTTAACCAAGCACCTATCAAGAAAGCTCCTAACAAGATTAGAATGAGAACAATGGCTGCCATGACAGGAGGTTGCATTTTTACTAAAACTGCGTGATGTAACACGCCGTACAAAAGATGATGAATGAAAAAGTAAACAATGGCTCCACCGACGAGAACACCGAACCCAACAACCTGCCCCATTTTCCCCAATCCAAAAGCAACAAGTTGTACCCAAGCGATCGATACCGACCATCCTATAATAAAGGCACTTACTAATTGATAAGTTTCTCCTGGGGACAAGAGCCAAAAGCCAATCCCCGCTAGAACTCCAACCATGCTTCCAGTAACAATAGTTGAAAATGACAACGGTTTTTTTGTATAGAAACCAGATTCGGGACGATGAATCACGGACCCAGATTGTAAGAAAAGAGTCGCTTTAAACATGCCATGTAATACTGCATGCATAATGGCCGCCATATAAGCGCCTAATGCACATTGAATTAACATAAAGCCCATTTGTGCGATAGTTGACCCCACAAGTTGGCGTTTATAATCTACTTGAACGAGCATTATTCCCGTTCCAATTAACACAGAGATACTAGAAAAGATTAATAAAACCATCTGTGCCGTACTCCCTTGGAAGAGTGGTGCAAAAAGAGTCAAGATGATTCCCCCAGCATTCACAATCCCCGCATGCATCACCGCAGAGATTGGCGTTGGTGCAACAACTGAGTCTAACAACCATCGATGAGAAGGCCATTGTGCTGCTGGAATAACGACTGCTACGATCAACAGTAAATTGATACACGTCTTCTCCCATGAATCAAGCTGCGCGAGACTAGTAGGTGTAAGTGCGTCCAACAACTGCCAGTGATTCGTTGCCTGTGCAATCCAAACAATCACGATTAATAAAACTCCCCAACTGATTGCAAATAAACGACCACAAATTTTGGCTGCATTTCTCGCCACTACCCACTCCCTTTTTAACCCAATTAGTAAGGTTAACCCAAGGAGTGTAATCCCCCAACAAGCCAATAACAAAAGAAAATCATTACTAACCCAAGTTGCGGAAGCAGCCGTTGTAGTCACTGTTAGTAAGGCAAAATACTTTCGATAAGCGGAATCGCCTTGTAAGTAACGGACACAAAAGCGTTGGACAATACAGCCAATCGTCAGGACAAAAAATGCTAATAGCCAAGACAATGAACTAAAATACCAAGGCCCCATCACGATGCGTTCATGATGAAAGATCAGTGCGATGAGCGCAACAAGTGGCGGTACTGCGATAAACCCTACATGTATACGTACAAAAGATAGAGGTACTTTTGGATGTAAAAAAATCACTGAACTAAGTAAAGAAATAGCAAGCATGATTAAAAACAAGCTTGGGTAGTCCGGATTCAGTTCGTTTAACATCTGCATCCCCTCCACTGAATTAGATGAATGCAAGTAGTCGGCATCTCGTAAATCGAACCATGATCTCTCTGCGTCATGACGGTCCCTTCCTTTCTTTTAAAGTCATATAAATTCGTTTGAAAAATAAAAAAACCGACAATTTAACAAATTAATGGTCATAACAACCCATTAACTTTGAAAATTGTCGGTTTACTTTTAACTAACCTACATGAGGTTTTTTAATCGTCTACCTATTATTTAATTAACTATTCTAATTTTCTATTTCACTTTTTTACGGTAATCAATACATCATTGACCATCATACTAAAGCTACTAGAAACGTGTTAAATTCTATTTACAATTTAAGATTCTAATATTTTTTAAACTTTCTGTCAAGTTGAAGTTAGTGAACTCCTCTGATGAAATTGTCAACTTGGTTTACATTATAACAATTTTGCAAGTGGAATATAAGGCACTATATTCAGGAATCAAAACTAAAATTCCTTTGAATATAAATCGCTCCCCCACCGCTATCTTTCTATTGTACTAAAACTTCTACCTGATATCGCTTTAATTTACTGGTATAATTTACAATTCTTACTGAACCCATCACTGTCCTTGTAAACTTCTAGTCGTGAACCTCACTTTTTTGTCATCATCGTTTACAAAAAGCTATTTCTTTATTTTCTTCGTCTCGTAAACTTAGTTGACAAAAAATTGAAACTTATATGTTGATTTATCAATATTTACGAGCTCTTCCGATGTTGGAGTCATGTTAGATTTTGGCATTTTGTTCACATTAATATGGAGTCCTGTGAGACAAGGAAGAATTTGAGCTTTTTACTTTTCTAGAAAACAAATAAGGGCGGGGCAATAACATTTGCTCTCTCTAGATTGTATTCGAGAATAATCCCGACGTTATTTGAAGTTATCCCGACAAAATTTTTGACTTACTACCTGTCAAGTGGACAATTTCTATCCCGACAAATTCATTAATATTATTTTTTAAAAATCTACCCAGTCAAATTCAAAATACCTATAATTTCAGATTAATCTCGTACAACCTCCCTTCAATTCAAGATCCCATATCCCGTGAAGTCAGTCAAAGTGAAAAGAGCCTTTGACTGACTTCACGGGATATGGTGAAAAAAGGCAAGGGGAGGTTGAATCTAAAATGGTAAGGTGATTTTTTCTCTCCTACCTTGTTTAAGCAGCTACCGAATTATTTCGATACTGTACTGGACTCATTTTCAGTTTTAATTGTGGTCGAATTTCGTTATAATACTTTATATAGTTTGATACAGCTTCAATCATTTCTTCTTTAGTTTCTGGTTGGCCAAAACCAGGCATTTCGGTTTTTAATTTTCCGAAGAAACTTTCGATACATGCATTGTCCCAGCAGTTGCCTCTGCGAGACATTGATTGTGTGAATTGAAGATTTTGAAGCTCTTTCATGTAAAGGGAACTTGTAAATTGTGAGCCTTGATCACTGTGAATGATCGCTCCTTTTTCAGGTCCTTTTTCTTTTAGTAATTTAACCGTATCTAGAACAAGGTCTAAATCTTGATAATCACCGATTTTATAAGCTACGATTTCATTATTAAATAAATCTTTAATCGCACATAAAAAGATGAAATCTGATGCAGGTTTCTTAATTTCTAAATAAGAGATATCTATACTGAATTTAATACCTTGACGTCTTGCTTTAAAGTTACGATTTAATAAATTCCCCACCTTCACATGTTCCTTAAAGCCTCTATGAGGCTTTCTCTTTTTCGTTAATAATGGTAGGTTGTATTGCTCTCTCATTCGACGAATTCTTTTAACGTTAATGGGGTGATCCAATATCTGATCTAGAATTAATTTAAACCGTTCATTTCCTAAATTCCCACCATGAATCCTATAATGTACAATCATTTCGTTTAAAATTGGTTTATCTTTTTCCGCTTGCGATTCACGTGTTTCTTTTTCTTTTTTCCATTTATAATATCCTGATCTTGATACACCATTTATGAATTTAAAGATAGTTGTAACAGGATAATTTTCGGATTGTTCTTCAATAAATTCAAATGTTACTCGTTTTCCATTCACCCCCTTTTCAGCTCCAAGAGCTTTTTTAGATATAAATTCTCTAATTTTAACCGTTCATTTTCTTCAACTATTGTTTCCTTTTTCTTACTATTTTTTCTAGGTCTTCCTTGATTAGGAAGCAGAACATCGAATGTATTAGAAACCTTCACTTGCTTAACCCAGTCATTAACGAGTGTACGGCTGGAGATATCCAATTTATTAGCGACATAACTGGCTGAAAATCCTTCAAAGTAGAGTTCTACTGCTTCTTTTTTTAGTTCATATGAATAACTTTTTCTCAAGAATATCCGCTCCCTAGATGTATCTACTTATTTGTTCGGATATTTTTGTCTACTTTTAAGGTATTTTATCATTTGAATAATCCCGACATTTTTTCAATTATTCCCGACAAAAAATCAAATAATCCCGACATTCCTATTTAACGCCAACTCCCCAAATTTATTAATCTCTCCAAATCCATTACAGGCTCATGGCAATAGAAAAAAAGAGCGCCATTCACATTCATGAATAGCACCCTTTCGGAAAGTCACTTACTCCCTATTAAGTGAAATTTCCATCATAACTTAACATAATGGCAGATTTCACACCTTCGATATTGGAGATATGGTTAATAAAATTTGATGGAGATTTATCCTCTAGCGTTCTCAGCCAAGGACAATTTCTTTTTCTATAAAGGAAAACACATAAACATTTTATATTAATAAAACTTTTAGTATGATTTAGAGTATTTTATCAAAATAGTTTACAAGTATGACCGAGAGTTGAATCTGACCAGCAATACCGAACTTACTACTCTCGGTTATCCATCAACTAAGTTTACAGAAAGTTATTCTGCTGAATTCCCCATTTCGTCAATTAGATTGACAAATTATTTAATCCTCAATGTTGTTATCTCAATAGTTACGAATTTACCCGTAACACTAACGTAATGTAAGACTCGCATTTTCCCTTCCATAGATCGAATCGAGCAACTTATAGGAGAAAGTAGTCTCTTTTCCTTTTCTCGAAAAGTAATTAGGTCTTTTTTTAATAAAAAAAGCTGTGCCACTGGAGTACTCTATCCTCCAATGGACACAGCCTTTTATTTTGATTCACGTCAATGGGATGAACTATTTTTTCTAGTGGAATAGTGGAATTGAACTTTTTTTCAGAATCATGAAGACCTTTTTACTCCTACTTCCAAGTTGAAGCGGTCTTCATCAAGGCTATGAAGACTCGTTTACCCCTTACCTCATGCAGAATTGGTCTTCATCCAGGATATGAAGACCTTTTTTCACATTACCTCATGCCGGATTGGTCTTCATCAAGCCTACGAAGACCTTTTTCCCCCATACCTTATGCCGGATTGGTCTTCATCAAGGCTATGAAGACTCTTTTACCCCTTACCTCATGCAGAATTGGTCTTCATCCAGGATATGAAGACCTATTTTCACATTACCTCATGCCGGATTGGTCTTCATCCAAGCTATGAAGACCTTTTTGTACCTTATCCCATGCTGGATTGGTCTTCATCAAGCCTACGAAGACCTTTTTCCCCCATACCTTATGCCAAATTGGTCTTCATCAAGGCTATGAAGACTCTTTTACCCCTTACCTCATGCAGAATTGGTCTTCATCCATGTTATGAAGACCTTTTTTTCACATTACCTCATGCCGGATTGGTCTTCACCTAAGCTATGAAGACCTTTTTGTACCTTACCCCATGCTGCATTGGTCTTCATCAAGCCTATGAAGACCTTTTTCCCCCATACCTTATGCCGGATTGGTCTTCATCTAAGCTATGAAGACCTTTTTCACATTACCTTATGCCAAATTGGTCTTCATCAAGCCTACGAAGACCTTTTTCCCCCTTACCCCATGCCGGATTGGTCTTCATCCAAGCTATGAAGACCTTTTTACTCCTTGCCCCATACCGTATTGGTCTTCATCACAGTCATGAAGACCTTTTTCCCCCATACCTTATGCCAAATTGGTCTTCATCCAAGCTATGAAGACCTTTTTACCCCTTACCCCATGCCAAATTGGTCTTCATCGACTTCACGAAGACCTTTCCGCCCGCATTCACCAACTAAAAAAGCCTTCATCACATAAATTGATGAAGGCTCATACCGTTAATTAGAATGGATTTGTGGCGATGAAGCTTGCTGTTTTCACATAAACTCTTGGATTTAGTTTTAATTGACTAACGATGAATTCGGCAATATCTTCTGGTTGCATGATTTTTGTTTCATTGTTTTCTTTAATTAGATTTAAATCTAGCGCTAAGTCCGTTGCCACTGTACTTGGTGTTAACGCGGAAACCCGAATATTGTTACGGCGAACTTCTTGCGCTAATGATTCAGTAAATCCAATCACCGCAAATTTTGATGCACTGTAGGCACTAGCCGTTGCTGCCCCACCTAATCCATTTGTTGACGAAATATTAATGATGTCGCCACCATTTTTCTCAATTAATTGAGGTAATACAGCACGCGTCACATAGTATGTACCCATTACATTTACATCAATGATTTTTTTCCACTCTTCCGGCTCCATCTCTAAAACAGGAGCGAAGGAAGCAACCCCTGCATTGTTAATTAGGATATCCGTAGTGCCAAGATCATTTGTTAACGAAGCAACAGCTGCCTCTACTTGCTCTTTCGATGATACATCGGCAATAGCATACGCAACTTTAACTCCTAATCCTTCAATTTCTGAAGCCACTTCTTTTAAAGCAGACTCCGTTCTTGCGATTAACCCAATATTAACGCCCTCTTTTGCTAAGTGAAGCGCAGTCGCTTTCCCAATCCCTCTTGCTGCACCTGTGATGAATGCTGTTTTACCATTTAATTCTTGTGCCATTTTATTGACTCCCTTCGATGTTGAATCTATTGTCGGTCTCATTATACTATTTATAGTTCTCAGTCCATAATTAAACGCCACCCAAGTTTACTTACGGTCGATGCTTATTTATTAAATTTTGCATTATTATCTTTCCAATTCATAAACTAATCTGTATGTAATGATTATTTTGTTAAGGGGCGGAATTAAATGATTATCGTTACAACGGAGAATATTGCGAACCACCAAGTGACAGAAGTGTTAGGTCCAGTATTCGGGTTAACTGTAAGAGCTAGAGGAATCGGCAAAGATATCGTTGCTTCGCTGAAAGGACTTGTCGGTGGAGAAATTAATCAGTATACGGAAATGCTTGAGGATGCCAGAAAACAAGCGATGGATCGCATGGTGAAAAACGCTACAGCAATGGGTGCTAATGCGATTATTATGATGCGATTTGACTCTGGTGAAATCGGTCAGAACATGAGTGAAATCGTTGCTTATGGCACAGCAGTACGTGTGGAAAAGGCGTAAACAATGGCATGGATTATCGGATTTTATGGTATCCAAATCATCCTTCTTATTATATTAATTATTGGGTCTTGGTTCGTTTGGGATACTCGATTTAAAACTAAACATGGTCAGCAAGTGCCAAAAGGATTCGAGCGTACAAACGAGGTCTCCATTGACCCAAGCACCGGGAAAAAGCTAGTAGTTTACTACAATCCCGAGACCGGCGAGCGATATTATAAAGAAGAGAAATAATTGTTTGTGTACCAGGTACAAATACAAATCTGAATATTCCGAGTTGTTCGAGTACCTGGTACCCAAACAATTTAAAGTATTCAGAATCGTTCGGGTACCTGGTACACTTTTTTAATCTATCGCTTCTCCACTCGACCATCCGAATGCTGTGCAAATCGTCCAGCGTCTCGTTCATTTACCGGGTCATAACGTCCCCATGGCCATCCCCCGAAACGAGTTTGTTGATATTCCTGAAAAGCAGCGAATATTTCTTCCCTCGAATTCATCACAAATGGGCCTTGTTGTACAACGGGTTCGTTAATCGGTTCCCCCTCAAGAACTAATAAATAGCTTTCCGTAGAACCATTGGTGATATTAATTTCTTGATCCCCCGCTAGTTTGACACGATTTGATGAATCTATTACCTCGCCATCGATTTGAATCGTATCCCCTTCATAGAAATAAAGATTTCGATTCAGCGTTTCTGAAACTGCAGGTAAAGTGAAGGCTGCCTCGGGTTCCATTCGAATGAGATAAATCCCAACATGATGGTTCGGGTCTTTTGCCCATGAAGCACTATTTGGTTCAAGGCTTTCCTTTCCGTTCAAACGTCCTGCAATTAGACGAACAGTAGACTTTCTTCCATTTGCTGATTCCTGTTCGATTACTGGAACATCTTCTGCCCAAAGCATTTGATATTCTGGTTTTGCCGACTTCCCCTTCGCAGGTAGGTTCAGCCAAATTTGAAATAATTCAAGGGGATTCGGCTTTTCCGAATATACGAGCGGGAACATTTCAGTATGTTGGCACCCACTTCCTGTTGTTAGCCATTGCACATCCCCATTGCCATAACGTCCTTTCGCACCGGTAGAATCAAAATGGTCAACAAATCCTTCCTGCACGACTGTCACTGTTTCAAATCCCTTATGCGGATGGGCTTGGAAACCAGGAACTAAGTCGCCATGGTACATTCGAAAGCCATCACGCAATTCAAAATCCTCACCCAGGTTCCTTCCGACAAGATACTTCGGGTCCACCCCTTGTTCTTCATTCCCTGCTGGATAATGATCTTTATGATAAACCGTAATTAAAAACGGATCTTCCGTTTGCCATTGGAAACCTAAATGTTGTTTGCCAAGTATTTTATTCGTTGTCATCTGTTCACCCCATTTTGTTGATTGTACCTGTAGTGTAACACTTAAAAGAAAAATGGAAGTGCTGCATGCTCAAGCGTACAGCATTTAAAAAAAGTTGAATTTTCCAAAAAATGATGTCACTTTTATTCCATCCATCCGTCTACTAATCTGTAAGTCAAAAAAATTGAAATTTGGAGGGTTTAGCATGTCTTTGTCTTTACAATTTCCAAAATGGGCAGTAACTGTCGGCGCAATTTTTGTTTTATTGGCTACAATGATTTTCGGCCTGGCATCCAGTGCTTCAGCATCCATTAATTACGGTGAAGAAGTGTCAGCAACAGCACAACGTTATGTAGATGCGCCTTACAAATGGGGCGGAACGACGCCAAAAGGCTTTGATGCTAGTGGATTTACGCAATACATCTATAAAAATGCAGCAACCAACTTAAAGATCCCACGAACAAGTGCGGAACAATATAAAATCGGAAAATCCGTTAAGAAAAATGAATTACAACAAGGCGATTTAGTCTTCTACGCTACAGGACAAAAAGGAAAAGTATCCTTTGTCGGAATTTACAATGGGGATGGTACATTTACTGGCGTTACGACTAAAGGCGTTAAAATTGTTAAAATGAGTGACCAATATTGGAAGGTTCGTTACGTAGGCGCTAAGCGTGTGATTAAATAAAATTTGCTTTTTGAACAGCTTATCCCGTTGCATCTGCGAGTGATAGGCTGTTTATTTTTGGGATGAACGATAAATCTCAAATGAAACTCTGGCGAAATGTCGTTCATCAGGGCTTTGAACAACAAATCCCATCGGAGACTCTTTCGAAACCCCGTTCATCAGGGCTATGAACGACAAATCCCTTCTCAAACTCCATCGAAATGCCATTCATCGGGGTTATGAACGACAAATCCCTTCTCAAACTCCATCGAAACCCCGTTCATCAGGGCTATGAACGACAAATCCCTTCTCAAACTCCATCGAAATGCCGTTCATCCATGAGAGTTTTATATAAAAAATAAAAAATCACTATTCTTTTCAAAAGGATAGTGATTTCTTGCGTATTTCACATTTATTCAATTACCAAATTTCATTTTATTTTAACTAGTCGGTCTTCTGAACGAACTGAATAACGAACTGATCTGTCTCACCAAATTTATTCCATTTTGTATGGTTCCCATATGGCCATTAATTGTATTTATATGCTCAGGTAATCTTTGGAGCACGGACGCTGGACGCTGTGGTGGTTGTTGTTGTGGCGGTGGATAAGGACCATTAGGATTAAACTGTCCTCTCATCTGATTTGGGTAAAAATTCGCTCCTGGTCCTCCCATTGGTTCAGGTAAAAAATAGGATTCGTCAGGCATTCCCATTGGATTTGGACCAAAGTTTCCTCCTCCCGGCATTCCCATTGGGTTCTGGCCAAAATTTCCTCCTCCCGGTACTCCCATTGGATTCGGGCCAAAGTTTCCTCCTCCCGGCATTCCCATTGGGTTCGGGCCAAAACTTGCTCCACCCGGCATTCCCATTGGATTTGGACGAGAAGATGCTTCACGCGACTCTCTCATTGAATTCGGGCGAGAAGATGCCTCACGTGGCACTCTCGTTGAGTTCGGACCTGAATATGCTTCACGTGACACTCTCATTGAGTTCGGGCCTGAATATGCTTCACGTCGCCCACTCATTGGATTCGGGCCTGAATATGCTTCACGCGGTCCTCTCGTTGAATTCGGGCGAGAAGATGCTTCACGTGGCATTCCCATTGGATTTGGGTTGAAAAATGCTTCATCCGGCATTCTCATTGGATTTGGGCCAAAATATGCTTGATCCGGCATTCTCATTGGATTTGGGTTAAAAAACGTTTCATCTGGCATTCTCATTGGATTTGGGCCAAAATATGCTTGATCCGGCATTCTCATTGGATTTGGAGGTCCAACCCTTTGACTATTATTCGTCGTTGGTGGTCTCCTTCTTGGATCCGGCTGATAAAATACCACAAAATTCACCACCTATACTTCATGGAGTTATTAATCAATACATCATGATAGATATGCACTTCATCAGAAAAATGAAAAGCGAAATCAATCGAATAACTAAGAATACAATTCACCAAGGCTATGAGTTCAAGATGGAATTACAAATGCCCGGAATTGAACATCATCTCCATGAAAATCTGTTTTACTAAAAATAGTATATGTAGGTGTTGACGAACAGACTAGACTCTTAGAAAAATTTTAGAAAAAAATTAGGATTTCCCCCAACACCATCATTCTCCTACCTTTACAACAATTAGTAGCCTAAAGAACCACTAAAAGAATAAGCAACAAAGAGAAAAATAGTGTTTTTTATCGTTAAGGCCGTCCAGTAACTTGCTAATTCTAACAATGAATCTGATTAAGTATCTGGTGAGAGCGGACTAAGCACACAAGCCGCAAAGCCACGTGGTACGTGTCTTTACGACTTGTCTTTGTGCTTTGCGCAAGGTCCGATCACATAAAATTTGTCCTTCTAAACTTTCCGGAAACTGGCGCGGCTTACAGTGGTAGGCCGCGGTTTTTCGGAGAAGGGCTAACACTTCTTGATTTCAAATAATAAAGTATCAGCATCTTCTTATAGGAAATTGTCGCTTTAATCCACTTTTGTCCTGGCCTCTTTTTTGTTAGATCCATTATTTCGTTAACAATTGTTTGGCTAGCTGTCGGTCCTCTTTATCACTTGTTGTCGTGGCAATGTCTTTAATTAGTTCCTGAATATCCGGTTGTTGTGAGAAAGCTGGAGACCAACTCTTTAATACACTTAAAGCATGATACTGCAAGCTTTTATTCTTTGATTGAAGCCCAGCTTGAATCAATGGTAGCCCCACGCCTTCGTGCTCATGTAAATCTTGAACGATACAGTGGACACAAACTTCTTCATCACTTGAAAGATTCGCTAATGTTAAATGGGTTTCTGCAAATGTGCAGAGAGCTTGAATATGCTCACGCTTGTTTGTATCCATAATCGCTAAGTATAATTCACTTTTTGTCGGCTCTTTCGCAAGCAAATCAAATAAATTGTGCGTCACGTCTAACTGATAAAAACGAGCAATCTCAATCGTTTTATAATTACTTTCTTGTTGTAGCGACTCAATTGCAAGTTGTGGCCATTTCAAATCCTCTATAAATGGTTGGATGGCCTGCTTCAAAGAATTATATTCATGTTGTTTCCACGAGTCTCTGAAACGTTCATCCCAAATTTCTTGATCAGCATTTAAAAATTCACTCATTTTCATCAGAGGATAAAAGTCTTCTAACCTTTGACAGTGCATTCTAGCATGAAAGACAAACCGCGAAAGAACGGCACTTGCATATGGATAATCATCAATCCCTTGTGAGGCATTTTCACTTAATAGTGCTTCGATTATTACACTTGCCCCATCATATAGCTCTTTTGAAATCGTTTCTTCGTATAAAGCTACGTCCAGTTCTCCATTGATGGCACATGTATAAGCTAAATATTCATCCATAATTTCATTGCGACAACCTTTTGTCAGTAACCAATGTTTCATTTCTGGCGTAGAGGCATCTAGATGTTCCACCGCCGCTATTTTTCCCCAACCCTGAAGTTCTTGAGCGAGTTTCCAAATTTGTTTGTTTGCCTGAATGGTGCCATTTCTCAACGCAAAAACGACATATATAGTAAATTCCTCATGCATCCCTAAGGTAAATAAAAGGTCTTTATATTTCTCACAATTCGTACAACCTAATACGGTGATAGCAAATTTTACAACCTCCCGATGCGCCGCGTGCTCTAGAAGCCATAACGCCTCTTGCTGAACAAGCGTTTCATCCAATTCAGCTTCCCGGAATCGTTCAATAAACTCATTCCCATAGCTCGCGATCTGATCGAAAATGATTTTTTCATATGTTGCCTTTCGGGTTTTGGTTGTCGGGTCATTGATCTGTTCTTCAAAGAGCTTGAGTAATTTCTTTGCATAAAACGGCGTTGGTGTTTCATCTGCAAAATTATCCGATAAACCTGCTGCAAATCGCGGATGATTTTCATCATATAAATATTCTTCATCTGGTAACCGGTCATCAATGATCTTATTGTGTGTTTGAACTTGTTGCAAAATGAAGGGAACAAGTTTTTCTTTATGATCCCATGGAAGGAATTCCAACTTTAGCGAGTCATCTAAAATGATTTCATTCCCCACTTTTACAACACAATTAAATCGTACATATCCACCAATCTTTACCGTCACCTTATGCTTTGTGCCATCTCGCATTTGAAGCATCCCTGATAATTTCGAATGCGGTTTAATATGCGAAAGAATACTTTTTCGCTTTTTTCTATCGACCGTAATTCCATCAATCACAAGCATCTCTTCTTTTATTTGATTAATGATTTCAATACTATGCCCTTGATAATCAATCTTCCACGTCTTATGTACTTCTTTCTCTAAATCCTTCATTGCGTTACGCATTTCACGTTTAAATTCATCTTTAAAACCCATCATTTCCTCCTCTTAAAGCCCTGGATTTTACCGTTCAAAACCGTTGCTGAGACATTCTATAAATCCATTTTTCCAATTCCATCCATTATACAATATCATTCTAGAAAATACCTTCTATGATTTAAAAACGTTACTCATGTTGGTTTTAAGCTTTAAGTTCGGAATGTTAAGCCAAATTTACAGGAATTGCTTGATCAAACACTAGTCCATCCTCTGTAACAACGGTATCATATGCTAAAATTTGCACACCTGCTTCTGCGGCTTGCATTAGCGCATCGGCAAAGGCTGGATCTGTTTCTCTGTTCGGGACAAATTCCAGGCAACCCTTTAATTGCACAACTAAAAGAATCGCACATTTGTAACCTTCTTTGACTGCTTTTGCGAGCTCTAAGACGTGTTTCGTGCCCCTAGTTGTTGGCGCGTCCGGGAACATCGCGATCCCCTCTTTTTCTAGAGTAACACCTTTCACTTCGATAAACCCTTTTTGATTGCCTTGTTCAAAATAAAGATCGAAGCGGGACGCCCCATACGTCACTTCCCTTTTTAACGCGGTAATTTCACCAATTTCCGGAATCTTCCCATCCTGAATCGCCTCAAAAGCCACTTTATTCGGAGCTTGCGAATCAATATTTACCCAACCTCCTTGTTTCATCACAGCTGTCAGGGAATATTTTGTCTTTCTGTTCGGATTGTTCGTCTCTTCCAAAAGAACGTCCGCGCCTGGTAGAAAGAGTTCCTTTAACCGACCTGTATTTTTAACATGAACGCGTTCCTTTTCCCCGTCAATCGTCACTTCAGCGATAAAGCGGTTAATTCGCAGATCAAATTGGCCATGTACAATTTTTTCGTACTTCACAATTTCACTTCCCGGTATATTTTTAATAGTATTTTTGGAGAGAAGATGTGGGCTGATGAAGTTGAACCATCTATTTAACTTTATTGGCTTTTTCTAATTTAATGGCTTTCCATAAATCTAAAATTAACAGCACAATGCCTGCACCCGAAACAAGCATGCTAATTAAAAAGCCAATGAGCCAAAACTGAAACGTCATCTCTAAATCAGCAAGCAAGAAAACGGCTAATAATACGATTCCAAAAAACATTAACAAATACCCTAGTTTTTTCATATGTAGTACCTCCTCTTGATGTTATGTTGTATTTCCACAGGCTCATCTTACCGAAAATCCATATCGCCTTGCAAAGAATAGACGAACTTCTTCATCTAAATTTATGTGATGAATTCAACTGCATTGAAAAATTTCATTAGGAGATTGGCAATTGATCATTATTGGAGTCATCTTAAAGGTGCGGACTCCACCATTTTTGGATTTCTAAGATGCTCTTGGTAGATTAACGGAAGAAAGTTCCCTTATATTAAAAAATGCCGATATCTTATCCGAAATAAAGGAACATTTTTCCCTTATCTCATCTGAACCTTTGAATTTCCCCTTAATGTAGAGCAGTTAACGGAATTTTTTTCCCTTATTTCTGCTCTATAGGCCTCCTCTCCGCACATTAGCGGAAGAATTTTCCTTTATTTTTAAAAATGCCGATATCTTACCCGAAATAAAGGAACGTTTTCAGCTTATCTAATTCCCACCTCCATTTAGAACGGTTAGTCGCATTCCTCCGCCTCTCTCCCCTCCGAAGCCTCCACTATATGTAAAAGAAGAAACAAAAAAGCATGGTGAATTCCCTTACGAATTCCCATGCTACACTTTTCAACTTCAAAAGAAGACCGTTCATATTGCACTTAAAGCTGAACCTACATTTTAGATAGAATTTCCCACCATCTGCAATTAGATTTTCAATTCTCTATAATATTTCTCCAATGCGAGAATCGCGTCCTTCACTCGTGTTGACGTGATTTCGCCGATAGACATTAAATGAATCGACTCTTCTGGAATGGTTGCTTTTTCAGCTACTTGATTCACCATCTCATCTGTGACCCCATCAATTCCTAACTCGCTAAGGGATAAGGGTAAACCGAGTTGCTGATAGAAAGGCACAAGTCTTTGAATCTCATTCCAGCGATTTTCTAAGACTAATTGCACTAAAATACCATAAGCCACTTTTGAACCGTGTAATGCGTGATGTGTTTCTTCTAGCATTGTTAAGCCGTTATGAATCGCATGGGCGCCTGTCACCCTACCGAAATGGTCTCCAAATCCCCCTACCATTCCACTATACATAATGATTGTTTCCACCACTTTGATGAATTCTTCGTTCACTTCGCCATTACGAACGGCACGAACGGCTTCCACCGCTGATTGTACTAAGATCACTTTACATTGCTCAGCTGTATGATGAGCGATCATCATTGGGACCGTTTTGTTGTCAATGGCTCTTAGTTGGATATCTGCTTCATACCATTTTGCTAACGTATCCCCAATGCCTGCGACGAACAGGTCAACTGGAGCCATCACTAATATTTCTGGTTCGATTAATACTAGACTTGCTGAAACTGGATAAATATCGTATCGGATAAACGAGCCAGCATCATCATATAGCACGCTTAATGGTGTCCATGGTGCACAATTGGAAGCCAAAGTTGGGATTAAGATAACTGGTTTGTGTGTTTCATTACCTGTTGCCTTGACTAAATCTAAAACTTTCCCACCGCCGACACCGATCATCGCTTCATATTCTTGAGAAAGCACTAATTTTGAAACTTTCCCGATTTCCTCGAAAGAACATTCTCCGCCATATATGTATTCATCGTATTCAATTTGTTCCATTGTTGGCCAGTATGCTTTTGCGGCTTCCCATGATTTCACTCCGCGCACAACCAACACTTTTTTATGATTTCTTTCAATTAATTTAGACTCTAGTAAGTCCAATGCACCCTTTTGCAAAATATATTCACTCGGTGCCCCATGTACATGTATTGTTTTCATCCTATTCACTCTTTCATAGAAACATAATGTTAAAATATTATCACACTCTTTTGTTTATTAAAATTAGTCTGATAACATTTATGTTCAAGAAAGCCAGGTACAAGATGAAAAGCAGGGGAAACCGTTTGTGATTTCCCCACTTCTTCCTATCTAAATAGCGGTCCATCCACCATCTACCTTAATGGTCTCACCCGTGACAAAATCAGCTAGTTCGGATGCTAAATAGAGAACCGCACCTGAAATATCTTTTGGTTTTGGCATCTTGCCTAGAAGAATTCGATTTTCTACATCTTTTTTAAAGTTTTCATCTTTAAACATTCCTGCTGTAAATTCCGTCTCCACAAAGGTTGGAGCGACGGCATTCACGTTAATTCCATACTCCGCCCACTCTACAGCCAACGCCTTTGTTAACTGAACAACGCCGCCTTTACTCGAACAATACGCCGCTCTTTTAATATAACCAACAAAGGACATTTGGGAAGCAATGTTAATGATTTTCCCCTTTTTCCCTTGTTCAATCAAATGCTTGCCTACCGCCTGACTAAAGAAGAAAACAGACTTTAAGTTCGTATCGAGAATCGTGTCCCACTCCTCTTCGGTGACCTCAATGGCCGGCTTTGGAATGTTGACACCAGCATTGTTAACCAAGATGTCGATCGTGCCATAATCCCGGACTGTTTCCGCTACAATCTCCTGGATACGGGGAATGTCATTCACATCCGCAACAACTGCTTTATGTTTTCCACTCCCAGCCTCTTTAAGCTCACCAAGCGTATCTTCTAAAGCGGCTGCACCTCGTCCAATGATCAACACATGGGCGCCAAGCTTTGCAAAGGAAAGTGCAATATCTTTCCCAATTCCTTTACTTCCCCCCGTCACCATAACCGTTTTATTATGTAGGTCCGTAAAGTACGTCATCTTTAGTCATTCCTTTCACGGTCAAGTTTTAGGAAATGAATCAATGTTTTCTCACGCTCAGCATTGATCTTTTTAGATGTCTCTTCATCCCACTGATAAAAGCCCTCTCCACTCTTATCCCCGAGCTTGCCATCCTCTACTAAACTCGTTAAAATGGTGCCCGACCTTTCATCAGTACTTAAGTCTTCAAAAAGATAGTTAGAAATGGCAGAAAAGACATCAAGCCCTCCCATATCTGCCGTCATTAATGGTCCAGTAACAGGCAATCGACGTCCTATACTGTAAACTACTGCTGCATCAATATCTTCCTTTGATGCCACTCCTTCATCCAATAAGGCTTGTGCTTCGCGGAACAAAGCATATTGTAGGCGATTTCCGATGAACCCTGGAATCTCTTTATTGATGAAGATTGGATGTTTGTGCATTCTTCTCATAAATTCCATCGTCCGGTCAATGGTTTCTTGATTTGTTTTTTCTCCTTTTACTACTTCCACCAGCGGAATCAAATGACCTGGATTCCAGTAATGAGTCACAATAAAACGCTCAGGATAACGTGTATTTTCTGCTAAGCTCGTTGGCGTGAATCCAGAGGTGTTGCTGGCAATTACGACATCTTGACCGACAAGCTGCTCCAGCTCTTTATAAAATGAACGTTTCAATTCGAGCTCTTCGGGAATGGCCTCGATGATAAATGTCGCATCTTCCACCGCTTCTTTCAATGACGTTAAGAGCGTAATCCGCGCATCAATCTTCTCAGCTTCACTTTGATCAATTAATTCATTTTCCACTAATACACTTAGTTTATTTTGGATTCCCCTACTTGCCCTGTTGAGGTCATCTTCATTGACCCCAACAACCTTTACGTCCAAGCCAGCCCATGCAGCTGATAACGCAATGGAATGACCCATCGTGCCGCATCCAATAATTGATAACTTCTCCACTAGATTCACCCCTTTACACTACTTTTTTGACCGTAGCGACGTACACGTAGTAAGGCCTGTTCTGCATGACCCGCAAAGTTCTCCAACTGGCATAGACGGGCTGCATATTCCCCTATATACGAGGATGCTTCCTTCGTCACTTTTTGATAGGTTACTGTTTTAATAAACTTCCCTACCCAAAGACCGCCAGTATAACGAGCTGCACCTTTTGTCGGCAACGTATGGTTCGTTCCAATGACTTTATCGCCATAGGCAACGTTCGTTTCAGGTCCTAAAAATAAACAGCCATAGTTCGTCAGATTTTCTAAGAAGTAATCAGGGTTTTCTGTTAAAATCTCCACGTGCTCAAACGCTAACCTATTCGCTTCCACCACAGCTTCTTCAAGACTGTCTACAACTAAAATCTGACCATAATCTGCCCAAGAAACACGAGCAATATCAGCTGTTGGCAGTACTTTTAGCTGTCTTTCAATCTCTTCAATTGTTTCATAGGCAAGACTTTCAGATGTTGTAATTAACGCCCCTGGTGAAGTTGGCCCATGCTCCCCTTGTCCAAGAATATCAGTTGCAATCATTTCTGCATCCGCTGTTTCATCAGCTACGACTAATGTTTCAGTTGGACCGGCGAATAAGTCGATTCCGACACGACCAAATAATTGACGTTTTGTTTCAGCTACGAAGGCATTCCCAGGTCCAACAATCATATCCACTGGCTGGATCGTTTCCGTTCCAATCGCCATCGCTGCCATTGCTTGAATACCACCAAGTAAATAAATTTCATCCGCACCTGCTAGAGACATCGCCGCTATTGTTGCCTTTGGTACTTGTCCGTTAATTGGCGGCGTACAAGCGATCACACGTTTTACACCTGCAACTTTTGCCGTCAACACACTCATATGCGCAGAGGCAACCATTGGATAACGTCCTCCTGGAACATAACAACCAACACTACTTACAGGAATATTTTTATGACCTAGTATAACGCCAGGAATGTTTTCTACTTCTATATCATTTATGGAAGCTAGTTGTGCTTCGGCAAATTCACGAATATTTTTTTGTGCAAATTTAATATCTTCAATAACCTCCGCAGGCACTGATGCCACAATCTCGTTGATCTGCTCTTGAGTTAAACGGAACGATTCATGAGACCATTTATCAAATTTCTCCGAGTATTCACGAACTGCTGCATCCCCGCGCGCTTCAATGTCTTGAATTGCATCTGCAACAATTTTTGAAACTTGAAGGTCATTTTTTGAAACTTCCTCTTTTGATTTCCCCGCCTTAATGATTTTCACCATGAACATGTCCCCCTTAAAAAAGTGCATACCTTATAGTTTATGATTACTTATCGATATAAATGCTAGATTTGGTAGAAGTTTTTACTAGATTAATAAAATAAGGAGGATGGGCTTCAAGCATTCAGTAAATGTTCTGCTTCTATGAAAATACCAAGGACGTTTTGATGTTTGAAATATCTAAATATTATGATAAATTCATATGATTTCTTTGAATTTAGACCAGTTAAAAACACAAAATTATCGCATTTATCGGAACACTTGTGTAAAAAGTCTAGCTTACTCCTTAAAGAGGTGATAAAATAAACGAAATTCACCCTAGAAGGAGCATAATTATGCAACAAAAAATATCATTTTCTACCTATGCCATCATTGGTACGATGCTGTTTGGCATGTTCTTTGGTGCAGGTAATTTAATCTTTCCTATCCAAATGGGGCAACTTGCTGGAACGAATTTTTGGCCGGCTTTAATCGGATTCTTAATTACAGCAATTGGACTACCATTTTTGGGGATTTTAGCATTCGGTTTATCGGGTAGTAATGGATTACGTGACTTAGCAAGTCGGGTTCATCCACTATTTGGAATCGTCTTCGCCGTAGCATTATATTTAACGATTGGACCGTTTTTTGCCATCCCAAGAACTGCAACCGTTCCATTCGTAGTTGGTTTTGAACCGTATATCAATCCAGCACACAGTTCTTTATATCTTGGACTATTTAGCTTTGTGTTCTTTGCGATCGTTTATTACTTCTCTTTGAATCCAGCAAAAATCATCGACTATATCGGAAAATATCTAACTCCTGCGTTTTTAGTATTTCTATTCATCTTAATTATCATTGCGATTGTTAAACCAATGGGTCAGTTTGGAAATCCAACTGGTGACTATAGTGGTTTAGCCTTTATTACAGGCTTTAAAGAAGGATATAACACGATGGATGCCCTTGCTTCACTGGCATTCGGTATTGTGGTCATTTCAGCAATTAAGGGACAAGGCATCACAGATCGTAAGGAGATTGCGAAAGCTACTTGGAAAGCAGGTATTTTCGCGATGGTTCTCATGATGCTAATTTACGGGCTTATTACGTATATGGGGGCATCAAGCGTATCGTCAATTGGTACATATGATAATGGCGGCTTAATCTTTGCAGCAGTAGCTCAGCATTATTTCGGACCATTCGGCGCTATCTTATTAGCCATTATTATCGTCCTTGCTTGTTTAAAAACGAGTATCGGACTTATCACGTCTTGTAGTGAGTTCTTTAATCAGGTTTATCCGAAAATAAGTTATAAATGGTTCGTTCTGATTTTATGTCTTCTATCATTTACGATTGCTAACTTCGGTCTAAACAATATCATTCAATATGCGATTCCAGTATTAATGTTATTGTATCCGTTAGCGATTGTGCTGATTTTATTAGCCCTTTGTTCACCTTTGTTTGGTCATAAGCAAAGTGTTTACGCAGCGGCGATGATCTTTACGTTTTGTGTAAGCTTCTTCGACGGCTATAGCACGCTAGTAAGCAGTCTACCTGGAGCAACGATTGCTGTGTTTGAATCCGTTAAATCGTTCTACACAAATTACTTACCACTTTACGATATTGGGCTTGGTTGGATGTTACCAGCTGTCGTTGGTGTGATTATTGGGTTAATTTGGCCAAAGAGCGCTAAAACTGTTCAATAACGAAAAAAGGAACTAGCTTAGATAAGCTGGTTCCTTTTCTTTTATGTTTTCACTGATGATACGGGCTCCGATACTGAGACAACAACGAGGGCTGTCTTCATCTGACAGACTATTCAATATGTGTCCCTATTTAGTTGCTAGCTCAAAGTAGATAGGGGAGGATTTTTCCCTTATTTGCAAAATAGGGCCCACATTCGAGGTAAATAAGGGAAAGTTTTTCCGTTATACATAGTAAAACCCCCTTATTTTCATGTTTTTCGGATGAATAGAGGAAATTTCTTCCCTTATTTAAGCCATTTTTCATGTTAATATACCAATTAAGGGAGTTTTCTTCCGTTATTTATCTGATCGGAATGGAAATCAGAACCCTAATCTTAATCGGAATCTCATCTTTCTCTTAATCTTTATCTGAATCGGAATTTTAACCTGAATCTCAATCTACCACCCTAACCAATAGACCACACCCTATCAGATGTTCAAACAGATACCCATAAAATCCTATTTGTTGCGACGAGTAACTAGGAGCAGGATGGTGATCTAACAAGCGCAATTAAATCACACAACAACTATTTCCCAAACCTTTTGCGATATCCGCATTTTCTACATAGTTCCTCTACTGCTTCTCTTCGTGAAAAACCATCTACAAGGTTTTTTGCTCGATCCATCTCGATAATCTCTGAAAATGAATTCTCATTAATATTCCCAAGATTAATTACTCCCTCGCCATCTAAACAACAAGGAATGACAGTACCGTTTGCCAATATACCTGCTTGATTTCGAAGACCATGGCAGAAGCCTTTGCCATCATCTTCCTCCTCGTGTAACGCAGGCCACTGAAACTCGTAATCTTGGTTGATATAGATACGTTCTGCAATTTTAATGCCGCTACCTGGTTCGACCTTCTCTTCAATTTTATAGTCTAAATCAAATTCCTTCTCAATAATTTCTAGCAATTCTCGGTTTCGTTGTCGTTCCAAATTCGTCTTATTGTCCTGTGTAAGGTTCCACAATCTTAAGGAAACAAGCATCTCAGATTGACTCGTTGCTTCTTTAATAAAAGAAAGAATACTTTTCACATACCCTTCCTTATCTTTAGAACCAATATGACCATCAAAACTATGTAAGGAGAAATTCATTTGTCTTAGGGCAGGTTTATTTAATAATTTATCTCTTTTTTTATTAATCAACGTTCCATTCGTTGTGATATTAACCTTAAACCCTTTTTCATGACATACATCTAACAATTGACCGATTTTCGGATGCAGCAGCGGCTCACCTTTTACATGTAAGTAGATGTAGTCTGTGTGCGGTTTAATTTGGTCTAATCTTTTAGTAAAATCCTCTATAGAGATAAATTGCTTCTGCCTTTCTGTTGGCGGGCAAAAACTACATGCAAGATTACATACACTTGTAATCTCCAAGTAAAACTTCTTAAATTTTTTCGTCGTCATTAAATTTCCTCTCTTTAGGGACACGGGGTCAGGTCCCTCGTCCCAAACCTGATATACTTTATTCTATTACTATTACAGCATAGTTATCGATAAATAGAAACATGCTTATCCAAGTAACCTATCATTACCATTTTCCGATAACAGAATGTACCTCCCCTATTTACGCCCACAAACAGAAATTCCTACATCTTTATCTTCCAAAGAGCAAATTAAAAATGAGCACCATTTCATTAGATGCTCATTCATTAGATTTATTTCACCATTTGTTTAACGATTTCTTTATTTCGCTGTTTAAATACTTCATTATGAGATGACACCATAGCAAATTTATTAGCATCTGGCTGAATATATTGTTTGGCTTTATTTACTGCATTTGCTGCATCTTGAAATGCCCCAGAGATTAAATGGACTTTCCCATCGTACATTAAGATGTCGCCTGCAGCATATACACCTTCAACAGATGATTCACTGTTTGCACTCCCAGTAATATAGTAATCATCGGTTAACTCAATATTTAATTCACTATTTTTTAGTAATACCGAATCTTGTTCAAAACCATGATTAATGATGACTTCATCAATTTCAAGCTCCATTAACTTGCCTGTTTCATGGTTTGTTAATTCCACACGTTCAATCACCTCATGATTACTACTAGCAATGAGTTTAGTGATCGTTGTATTTAATAAACAGTCAGCCGAACTATTCAATAATTGAGTTGCTTGTGCTTCATGACCTTTTAAGGAATCTTTACGATATGAAACATATACTTTTTTCGCAACGGGTTCTAGCTCATTCGCCCAATCAATAGCTGAATTTCCTCCACCCGAAATAAGTACGGTTTTATCTTTAAAGTGCATTAACGATTTCACTGTATAATTTAAATTCGTTACCTCGAATCTTTCAGCACCTTCGATTTCTAGCTTTTGAGGTTTCAATATTCCACTACCAATTGCAATAATTACTGTTTTAGAATAATGTTTTTGACCGGATGCACCATGAAGAATAAAGATTCCCTCTTCATTGCGCGATAAAGATTCGACTTTTTCATTTAACACGACTGTCGGGTTAAATGTAAGCCCCTGTTCCACGAGCTGATCAATTAACTTTGCTCCAGGGATCGGTGTTTGACCGCCAACATCCCAAATCATCTTCTCAGGATAAATATGAATTTTCCCACCTAATTGGGGCTGAAACTCAATTATTTTTGTCTTCATCTCTCTTAACCCACTATAAAAAGCCGAATAAAGTCCAGCTGGGCCGCCACCAATGACCGTTACATCAAATATATCCTGTTGTTGCATGTGCAAACACTCCTCCACCAAAAACTTATATATAAATACCTGTCGTATGTAAAAAATGAATTCATTTGGCTTATCTACTTGTATAATGATTGATTATAACCTACATTCTAATTGACAACAATTATCAGTATCAATTAAAGTGTGAAATTCACCATCCAATTCTTTCCTATCCTTAGAAAAGATTCCAACATTTTGAGATTTATAAATTAAATAAATATTGACAACCTATAGTACATAGAATTATAGTTATTGACGTTAATGAGAATCATTATCAGACGAAGGAATTGAAAGGATGTAGCAAAATGGTTCGCCTATTTACAAAGGACTTAAATGTTGGATACGAAGAACAGCTAATTGTAAAAGACCTAAGTGTAAGCATACCTGATCAGAAAATTACGACGATTATTGGTTCCAATGGCTGTGGAAAGTCTACTTTGTTGAAGGCAATTACAAGAATCATTTCTCAGCAATCCGGCACGGTCGTATTAGATGGGAAAGATATTTCAAAAGAGCATACAAAAGAACTTGCTAAAAAAATGGCGATTTTGCCGCAAACCCCTGAAAGCGCAAGTGGCCTAACAGTGGGCGAGCTCGTTTCATACGGACGCTTCCCCTATCAAAAAGGGTTTGGTCGCTTATCAAAGCAAGACATGGAAGTTATTGATTGGGCTCTAGAAGTTACAGGAACAAAGGATTTTAAGTTTCGCTCTGTAGATGCCTTATCTGGTGGACAACGCCAACGAGTTTGGATTGCCATGGCACTAGCTCAAGAAACAGAAATTATCTTCTTAGATGAACCGACCACCTATTTAGATATGGCTCATCAGTTGGAAGTATTAGAGCTGTTACAAAAGTTAAATATTGAACAGAATCGTACAATTGTGATGGTTCTTCATGATTTAAATCAGGCTGCTCGTTTTGCTGATTATCTGATTGCCTTAAAAGATGGGCATATTGTGAAGGCAGGCGATTGCACGGAAGTCATTACGAAAGACGTGCTGAAAGAAGTTTTTAATATAGACGCTGAAATCGGAATCGACCCAAGAACACATAAACCAATGTGTATTACGTACAACTTATTAAAAGGAGAAATGTAACATGAAAAAACTGCTCTTACCGTTCTTATTACTTTCAGTGCTACTACTTATTAGTGCATGTAGTAATAAAAATGACAACACATCAGAACCAACAGAAGATTCTAAAGAAACATTTACATACCAATCTGAAACAGGTCCTGTCGAAGTACCGAAAAACCCACAACGCGTTGTACTGCTTTCTGGCTTTACAGGTAACGTTCTTTCTTTAGGAGTGAATGTTGTAGGGGTTGATACTTGGTCTAAAAACAATCCTACTTTCGCAGAAGAAATGACAGATGTTGCCGAAGTTTCTGAAGATAACATAGAAAAAATTATTGAATTAGAACCTGATTTAATTATTGGTTTATCTACAGCTAAAAACCTTGATAAATTAAAAGAAATTGCTCCAACTGTTACGTATACATGGGGTAAATTAAATTACTTAGATCAGCACATTGAAATTGGAAGACTATTGAACAAAGAAGAAGAAGCTAAGGCTTGGGTAGAAGACTTCCAAACACGTGCTGAATCTACTGGTGACGAAATCCGCGCTAAAATTGGTGAAGATGCAACTGTTTCTGTTATGGAAGCGTACGGGAAAGACTTATATGTATTCGGTAATAACTGGGCTCGTGGAACAGAGATTTTATATCAATCCATGAAATTAAAAATGCCTAAAAAAGTAGAAGAAATGGCGCTTGAATCTGGTTACTATGCCCTTTCAGCAGAGGTTCTTCCTGAATATGCAGGAGATTATATGATTTTAAGTAAATACTCTGACGCTGACACTTCCTTTGAAGAAACAGAAACATATAAAAACATTCCAGCTGTGAAAAACAATCATGTCTTTGTCATGGAAGGAAATGGTGCATCCTTCAGTGATCCGATTACGTTAGAAAAACAACTAAAATTCATTACTGAATCATTTTTAGGAAAATAATTTACACTTGGGCGTCTTAAATTTACTTTAAGACGTTTCCTTTTTTTACCTATACTACATAAAAAGAGTTGAGAGAATGCTACAAAAAAATACACAACGTCCGATTTCTTTCTTTTATAAATTAATAGCAGCCCTCCTTGCTCTATTTTTGATGTTTATGATCGCAAGCGTATGTGGTGCTGCGAAAACACCGCTTCAAGATGTATGGCTCGCTCTTACTTCAAATGTCAAAAATGACGTGACCTTAATGCTTCGCGAAATCCGCTTCCCTAGAGAAATTGCGGCTATTTTTGTTGGTGCGGCATTGTCTGTTTCAGGGGCTATTATGCAAGGACTAACACGAAACCCACTCGCCGATCCAGGTCTTCTTGGATTAACCGCAGGAGCCAGTGCAGCTCTTGCAATCACAGGAGCATTAATTCCTTCAGCAAATTATTTTGCGATTACCATTGCTTGTTTTATTGGAGCAGCCATTGGGACACTGTTGGTTTTTGGCATTAGTATGATCAATCGAAGAAGCGTTTCCCCCCTACGCATTGTACTTGCTGGTGCCGCTGTTTCTTCATTTCTTTACGCTATATCAGAGGGTGTCGGCATTTATTTTAAACTATCAAAAAATGTTACGATGTGGACTGCTGGTGGGTTGATTGGTACGACTTGGACCCAGCTACAACTCATTATCCCAATCATCATAATCGGAATCTTGATTTCCTTATTTCTTGCAAGACAGCTTACTATACTTAGTTTAAATGAAGAAGTCGCTGTTGGATTAGGTCAAAAAACTACACAAGTAAGAATCTTACTTTTCGTGATTATTATTTTATTAGCTGGCGCTTCTGTCGCTCTTGTCGGAAATATGGTGTTCATCGGATTAATGATACCGCATATTGTCCGTGCCATTGTCGGAACTGATTATCGTTTTATCCTTCCCATGTCGGCAATCGTCGGTGCAACCTTTATGTTATTTGCTGACACAATTGGTCGCACGATTTATGCACCCTATGAAACACCCGTAGTTGCGATTGTAGCAGTTTTCGGATTACCATTTTTCCTAATCATTGTTCGCAAAGGAGGTAGCATGTTCTCATGATTCAACCCTCTTTACTAAAGAAACAACGATTACTACTAATTCTTTTCTCTGTACTTATTTTGTTGACGGTTGTTATTGGGATGGGAATAGGAGATGCTCCCCTTTCCTATAATCGGTTAATTCCTACACTTTTGGGACAAGGAACATTTAAAGAAGAGTTTGTCTTATTTTCAATTCGTCTCCCTCGTTTAATCGTTACGCTTTTAGCAGGGATGGCGCTTGCCTTATCGGGTGCAATTCTTCAAGGGATTACACGCAATGATTTAGCAGACCCAGGGATCATCGGCATTAACTCGGGTGCAGGGATTGCAGTAGCCATTGCCTTTCTCTTTATCCCTATTGAATTAGGTTCGTTTGTTTATTTCATTCCGATTGTAGCCTTTATCGGAGCGCTCCTGACAGCCATCTTAATTTATTTATTTTCTTATAGTAAAACAACCGGTCTTTCGCCAGTTAGACTGGTATTAGTCGGAATTGGTTTTTCATCGGCACTCTCTGGAGCCATGATTGTCATTATCTCGTCTGCCGAAAGAGAAAAGGTGGATTTTATCGCCAACTGGCTAGCGGGGAATATTTGGGGAGCAGATTGGCCTTTTATATGGGCGATTCTCCCTTGGCTAATTTTTCTAATTCCCTTTACGCTCTATAAAGCACATCGCTTAAATCTACTCGGATTAAGTGAACCAGTAGCAATCGGGGTCGGGCTGTCCATTGAAAAGGAAAGGATCGTCTTATTACTGACAGCGGTCGCTTTAGCAGCCTCAGCTGTTTCGGTAACGGGTGGAATTTCATTTATTGGATTGTTGGCCCCACACATCGCAAAAGCCTTAGTAGGACCACGAAATCAATTATTTATTCCGATTGCCATTCTTCTTGGCGGATGGATTTTAGTATTCGCCGATACAATTGGACATAACCTAATTGAACCGAATGGAATACCTGCTGGAATCATGGTTGCCTTCATTGGTGCACCTTACTTTATTTACTTGTTATTGAAAAAATAGATGGAATGAACAATTATGATAAAACCCCAAAACACCATTTCCAATGAGAAAATGGTGTTTTTTGTTGTTAATGACATCCGTATTTAACACTAGCTAAAAATATATTCTAATAAAGAATCTGATTAAGTGTCTGGTGAGAGCGGGCTAAGGGGCCAACACGATGTTGGTCATGGGAGCGATGCCACACGACGTGGCGTTTTCGCTCCCCACACAAGCCGCAAAGCCACGTTGAAACGTGTCTTTACGACTTGTCTTTGAGGCCAACAAAATTTATTTTGCGACGAGTAACCGCAGGAGCACGGACGTTGGTCATGGGGGCAATGCCACACGACGTGGCGATTTTGCCCCCGGCTTTGTGTAAGGACCGCTCACATAAAAAGTGACCTCCTGAACGTTCCGGAAACTTTTCGCGGCTTACAGTGGTAGGCCGCGGTTTCTGGAGAATGGCTAACACTTACTAATCTTTTGGAATGATATCGTTATCCAAGGATTACTTGAGTTAATCTTAAAAAGTTCTACTTATGTCCCCATATAAAAAGAAGCACTAACAATCAGTGCTCCTTTAAAAAGTTAACTTATAACCTGAAAAACAAAATTAAAGAGAAATAAACCAGCGATTACATACAATGCTGCAGAGACTTCTTTCGCTTTACCAATCGCAATTTTAATGATTGGGTATAGAATAAAACCTACTGCAATTCCATCCGCAATACTGTACGTAAATGGAATCAAGGCGATAATGAAAATGGCTGGGAAGCTTTCACTTAAATCGTCTAAATCTAAATTTCGGATATTTTGAAGCATTAATCCCCCGATGATCAACAAGATTGGCGCAATGGCACTATTCGGAATCAACTTAATGACTGGGATAAAGAACGCTGAAAGTAAAAATAAACATCCTGTCGTGACTGCCGTTAACCCTGTTCTGCCGCCTGCTGCCATCCCTGCTGTACTTTCAACAGCTGAAACGGTTGGACTTGTTCCAAACAAGCCTGAAAGCAAGACAGAAATGGAAGTCGCCTGAAAAGCACGAGCGAATTTTTCCGACCGATGAACAAACGAAACTTGGCCATGAATAAGCCCGATATTTTCAAAGACAAGAACCATCGTTAACGAAAAAACGGCAATCCAAAAAGTGATGGATAAAATATTATCAAAAGACATGGCACCAAAAACATCCATATAATCAGATAACGAAAATGATTCCGCTTCTGATGGTTGGAAGTCAATTAAACCAAATAGCCATGCAATGACTGAGCCTACTATCACTGTAATCAAAAAGTTCCCCGGTACATTCCGTATGAACAAGATGATTGCAATAAGGAGCGTAAGAATCGTCGCAAGAACTTGAGGTTCTCCTAAATCACCAAGAGCAATAATCGAGTTCGTTCCCTTTTCAACAATTCCACCCTTTTCAAGTCCAATTAACATTAAAAACAATCCAAGTCCCACAGTAATGGCCTCTTTTAAGGACTGAGGAATCGATTCGCTTAATGTTTTCGAAAAACGAGAAAAAGCGAGAAACATGAAAAGTAACCCAGAAACAAATACAACCGCTAGCGCTTCTTGCCATGAAATGCCCATTGATTGGACAATCGTATAGGAAAATAGAGCGTTAATGCCCATCCCTGGAACTAGAAGAATCGGAACATTTGCCCACAACCCCATCAACAAACAGCCAACAAATGAGATGAAAATCGTCGCTAAAATCCCAGCTTCTAATGGAATACCAGCTTCCGATAAGATCAATGAATTGACGGCAATAATATAGACGATGGTAACAAAACTAATCATCCCCGCCACAACTTCACGTTTCACGTTCGTCTCATTCTGTTCAAGCTTAAAAAGTTGGTTCAACCAATTTTTCTTCATGATGTTATTACCTAATATTCAATTAGCCCTCTCCCTACCCGCTCCCTCTGACGAATCAGATGAGCCACAATCTAATATTCTAACAGAAATTTTGCATTCAGCAAATAGGTAGTGCACTAACGGATTTTCCCAATCCAGGACAGCGGGTGGGACAGCAGGGACAGGTTCCTCGTCCCACCACCCTCACAGAAGGGGAATTTGCCTTGCATGGAGAATAAGCGTTGAATTCCGTCTAAATTGAAAAATACTCGGATTTTCACTGTAAGGTACTGCTTATCTTCTATAAATCTTTGAATTCCACCTTATTTGGGCAGTTAACCGAAATTCCTTTGACTATGTTCATTATTTAATTCTTTCATCCAAACGCAGTAATGTCTCATATAAAACATCCGTTGCGATTTCACAGTCATCCATTGACGTAAATTCTAATCGATTATGACTAATGCCATCTTTTGAACGAACAAAGATCATCCCAAACGGACAAACACCCGCAAAGTTCATAGCATCATGCACAGCCCCACTGACAAGAGAAATGGGATGAAGCCCCTTAGATTCAATCGTTTCTTGAATTACCTCTTGTATACTAGCATCCGTTTGTACAGAAGATACAGTTTGGAGCGTTCTAATTTCAGACTGAACATGACGTTTTTCAGATACTTCCTGAATCATCTCTTTTATTTCCGCCACAATCTTCGCACAACGCTCATTATCAAGATCGCGAATATCTAATGAAAATGTTACCTCACCTGGAATAACATTGACGCCATTTGGTTTTACTTGTAACTTCCCTACCGTCGCAACAGCATCTTTATATTGAAGGGCAATTCGCTCAACTTGTAGAATCATTTCACTCGCCGCAACCAACGCATCTTGACGAATCGGCATTGGCGTTGCTCCTGCATGTTCGCTTAAGCCTGTAACCTTAACTTCTGCCCAACACGGACCATAAATCCCCGTCACGATACCAACAGGGACACTCTCATTTTCTAGCACTTTACCTTGTTCAATATGTAGCTCCAGATAAGCTGCTATTTCATTTACTTTTGCTTCATGTATTTTTTCAGGGTAGAATCCGTACTCAAGCATTGCTTCTTTTATTGAAATACCTTGGTCGTCACGTTCCTCGAGCTCCTTATGTTTTAAGATTCCCGTCATGGCACGACTTCCTAACAATCCAAATCCAAAACGTGTTCCCTCTTCATCTTTGAAAGAGACAACTTTAAGCGGTGAAGTTAATTGAACCCCCCGCTCCTTTAACGTATGGGCCACTTCAATAGCAGCTAGCACCCCAAGAGCACCATCATATTTCCCACCATGAGGCACCGTATCAATATGAGAACCGATGACAATTGGCGCTTTTTCTTCCGTTCCTTTGCGCTCACCCACCACATTCCCAACGGCGTCAAAGGAAACCGTTAACCCAGCTTCCTCCATGTATTGCTTGATGATTTCATTCGCTCTTTTTTCTTCATTGGTAAACGGAAATCTATTGATGCCCCCTGATGATTGCATCCCAATTTGACTCAGTTCCTCGAGATGTTTTTCTAGTCTTTCTCTATTAATCACGTACATTGCCCCCTTTTAAGAAATATTTTAGCATAGATAATGACAAAATTTTCAAAATAATAAAAAGAACCAAATGTAGGATTATTTTGGAGAATAGGTCTTTTTAAAAAAATAAGAGCAGCTGACTTATTTTCGCTTAGTCCGCTGCTCCATATTTAACAAACCGCTCAAGTCCAGTACACTGAAATCCTTACTTGATTGGAATCTCCACAAAGAAACTTGTTTCAATTTCATTTGAGCTAATTGTTATATTCCCGTTATATTTATCGACAATATCTTTTACGATAAACAAACCTTGGCCTCTAATTTTTTTATCATCTTCTGCTCTTTTAGTTGAATAACCTTGTTTAAAGATTTTATCCTTATCCAGTATTTTCTGCCCCGTGTTAGTAATCTTAAATATGTAATGGTTCCCACATGCTTGACAGTTAATTGATATTTTTCGTTTGTCCTCAGGTAATTCTTTACTTGCATCAATCGCATTATCAAGTAAATTGGATAGTAATTTAATTAAATCTGTTGTTTTTATTTGATCAAATGAATCGTCAGAAACCGAAACACACATATCAATTTGTTGATTTTGCGCCGAGAGTTTCTTTGTTTGTAATAAGACCGATAATCCAGGATGTTTAATATTTAAATTTATAGACTGTATGTTATGTATTTCTTTTGATAAGGTTGATAAGTATTCAAGTGCCTGCTGTGACTTTTCCAACAATAAAAGTCCATGTAAAACTTGAACATGATTTGCAAAGTCATGTCTTAAAGACGAAACAGATGCAATGAGTGTTTTTATTTCTGCTTGATATGTATCCTCTGTATCCTCTACTTCTTTTTGTATTTCTTTTCGATACCAATGTTGCATGAAGAAAAAGGTTGCGATGATAATCACTACAAATATTCCGCTAAATAAAAGTATAAAAATATTATTCTCTAATACCTTTGCGCTAATGGAATTTAGTTGGTCAATCCCTATGTCAATTCCGATATATCCGATGATTTTGCCAGCCTCATCCTTTATAGGGGCTCCGACAGATATGTAGTTCACTCCATAATCATGATCTTCAATTTGACCTGTTACATAGGTTTTCCCTTCATAATAGGCTATTTTTACTTGCTTTTCTGGCACCGTACAAACAATGCCAATGGGGTACTCGATTGGACCATCTTTAGGCATCCCCATAATCATCGCTCTTGAAAATTTCGGATTATCGATCATTAGTGTGTAGACATAGTGTGCTCCTAATTTTTCCCTTGCGTCATTAAGGTACTCACGTATTTCCCAGTACTGCTCATTTTTCTCAGGGCTTTGCAAAAACTGTTTATACGTTTCAACATCGAATGAAGCTGCAATTGATTTGGCTGCCTCCACACTTTGGTTTGCAATAGATTCCTCAACAGTCGATTTTATTCTTATGTATGACGTATAAATACTAATACTTATAAATAATAAAAGTAAGACAATCGATAAAACCAATATTAATTTGACTTTTCTAGTACTCTTCATTCAAAGTTCCTCTTTCTATAAACCTTGGGAAATAATACGAACTAATTCTATCATTCTTTTTACTATAATACTTAAATTTAGTTCTGAAGTACATTATTTCCATATAATAACCCCCGTATGAACGCATACGGGGGTTTTTTGAGGTTTATCGATCTTCAAGAACTTCTTCCACTTCATTTAATTGCTGCTTAAGCGTATCTAAATGCGCTTTATTTTGTTCCACCATATCCAGATGCTCGCCATGATCTAATGCATTTTGAAGTGCATTTTCTGCATGAGCTAGCGAATTAAAAGCGTGCTCCATCGCGATTTCCTCTGGGTGTGACATTGCTTGCTTCACCGAACGATCTGCCTTTTCAACAGAGTTACCAAACAACGTACTTGGATGATCCTGTTTCCAACTTTGATGTGAGTGCTTCGCCATTTTGCCTCTTCCCTTCCTCTAAATTAGGTGAATCTAAAGGATAGTATTGTGGATTGGCGATGAAAATATGTACAATTTTAAGCATGCGAATTCATCCAAATTTTCGTATTCATAAGGTTGCGGGAAGTTGAAAATACTATCTATATCAATGAAAAATTCAAATTTAACTGGTTTGGAATGGTTGCTCACTTGAGGTTTCTTTTGACCGGATAGGCTTAGGTTTTGCTCACTTGAGGTTTCTTTTGACCGTTTAGACTGGGTTTTTGCTCATTTAAAATTCCTTTTGACCGGATAGACTGGGTTTTTGCTCATTTATAATTCCTTTTGACCACTTAATCAGAGTTTTTGCTCGGATAACACTTTTATCTACATAACATTCCACTCACTTTTCTACAGCTGTTCATCCCAAAATAATAAACATTTTATTATATCAGAATTAGTATTTCCTAAATCCATAAAATAGTTGCACTTTATTTGATGAAATCAGTTTCTTTTTCCGTATTTTTATACAGTTAATAAA
Source organism: Ureibacillus composti (assembly GCA_030348875.1). Taxonomy (GTDB): domain Bacteria; phylum Bacillota; class Bacilli; order Bacillales_A; family Planococcaceae; genus Ureibacillus; species Ureibacillus composti. Next base: position 417,646 of record JAUCEP010000002.1, on the reverse strand, counting down.
TGATAAGATACTAAGAATATAAGCGCTTATATTGAAAAACGAATACGAAGTTGCAACTTCATCTCAGTAGAAACTATTTGGAGGTAAGTTGAGATGAAAAAAGGTGCATTACTAGGGACATTGATTCTTGTTTTCACCCTGATCGCAGCAACATTCACGGGTGCAAAGGCATTATATGAAACAAAGTCAGTACCGACTGGAGATCGGCATAATATTTCAGAAATTATAAGCCCAAGTAGTAAATGGGAAAAGATTATTTCAGGCGGTAACGGTCGTTTTATGGAAGGGATTAACTTCGACCAAAAAGGGAATATCTGGTTAGTTAGCCCGATGACAAGTGAAATTCTTACGATTAAAAACGATAAAGTGGTGAAAGTTTTACAAGATCAAAAGAATCTTATGCCAATCGGGGCTAAGTTCCACAGAGATGGTCGCTTGTTTATTACAGATGGGAAAGGCGTTCTTTATTCTTACAATCCTAAAACTGGGAAGCGTGAAACCATCATTAACTCGTATGATGGCAAACCTTTAAATGGATTAAATGACCTTGTATTCGATAAAAACGGTGGTCTTTATTTCACTGAACCAATGGGATCTAGTGCAACGAATCCAACTGGCCGTGTCTTCTATTTAGCTCCTGGTGCGAAGGAAGCAAAACTTTTCTCTGAAAACATCGCGTATCCAAATGGAATTGCTATTTCTGCTGATGGTAACCGCGTCTATATTTCAGAGTTTAACAAAAATCAAATCCTCTCTGTTCCTTCTGCAACTGCTCCAGCTTCACCTGAAGCAGCGTTTGTTTTCGGCCGTTTTGAAGGTGGAATCGGACCAGATGGATTAACAGTCGATGCTGAAGGAAACCTGTATGTAGCCCATTTCCAAGCGGGTGAAATTGTCGTCCTTGATAAAGATGGATTTAAATATGGGACAATCCGCCTTCCAAAAGATGCAGGCACATTCGTTACAAACTTAACCTTCCGAGATGGCTACCTTTATGTAACCGAGTCCTCTAAAAATGAGATTTGGCGCATTAAAGTGCAAAAGAAAGGTTTACAGCCATACTGGTTACAATAAACAGCTGGGGCAATCACTTATGCGTGACTGCCCCAAGTATTAAAAACCATTTGCGTAGAATACGATATTTTCATGTTCAATTTCAGTTACTTCTCTTCCTACGTGCTTCTGATATTCCTCGATTATTTTATCTTTCTCTCCGTTACAAAGCTCTGTGTATTTTGCAATGGTTCGATGCATCGTTACTTCCTGATTGAATTCCTCTTTTGACAGTGGCTTCGGATGATGCGAAAGGACATATGTATGTGCATCATATGCTTCTAATTGCTCTATAAGCTGAAGGGTTTCATGAATCTTATAATTTTCTATTTCAGCAAAAATATCAGCATACATACAGTCACCGACAAATAGAATTTTTTCTTCTTTTATATACACAATAACAGCGTCCGAAGCGTGAATCCCTCCCACATGCTGAACGACACAAGTCACTCCCCCAAGGTCAATTTCCAATCGGTTCTCAAAGGTTACATGAGGCAAAGTGATTGTAATATCACGGTGTTCTGTGAATTCTTTTTTAATGGCCGTGGCACAAAATTCAATTTCCATTCCTGCTTTCACTCTTTCATCCAGTGCTTCGTCCGACCAAGAGTAAGGAATGAGTTTTTCCATTTCCTGTTTCGTTTCTTTATGTGAGATAGAAACCGTATGGGATAAAGCCGAAAGCCCAAAAATATGATCCCAATGCCAATGAGTCAGGACTACCAAATCTGGATTCGGAACTCCCTTTTTTGAAAGTTCCCCTGTGAAATAGTTCGCATGGCTTTCCGAGTTGCCCGCATCTATCATTAATGTCTTGTGGTCCCCCACAACCATCCCAAGTATCGGTCGATCCGTCTCCGAAATCGGCGTAATATACCAAAACCGCTCACCAATTTTCTCTATTGATTGCATAGGTGTTCCCCCCTTCGTTAAATAGTAAAGTATAAAAATTCTTAATGAAACTGCTACCATTATAGTGTTGAAAAGGTACTTTATTTATTCAGGAGTTGTTGAATTAGTGGCTTTGGAGATGAGTTCAATTTTGGTGGGCTAGCTGCTAAATAGGGTTCGTTGGGGGAATGAACGGTAAAATTGAATGGATGGCGTTTTATTCAAATCCCTTTCATCAAGCCTATGAAGAGGAAAATCTCATCCCCACACACTCAAAATCCCCTTCATCAAGCCTATCAAGAGGACATCCCTATCTCCAAGACCCCAAAATCAACACACAATGAATTACCGCACTCTCCACCTATTTCAACTTCTCGATAAAATGCTTTAAAATTTTTGCCGTTAAGCCCCAAATTGTATAGTTCTCGTAATCGAAAAACCATTCTTCCATTTCACGAGTTCTCCATTGATACTTGTCACCATTCATAATTTTATGATACGGGAAGTCTGGAGAAGGCTTCGGTTCAACGGCTACCAAGTGGACATATGGTTCGTAATTCAGCAACCAATTGAGCGGAACTGTAAATATTTCTTCAACCTCATGCTTGTTATAAGAATGAACTTGTTTGTAGTCCAGTATTCCAATAAACGGATAAACAACAAAAGCAGGAGATGCCACATAAGGACTTAATTTGCCCACCACTTCAATCGTTTTGGGGTCAACACCTAACTCTTCCGATGTTTCTCGTAAAGCAGCGGCCAGTGGGGATTCATCGGTTGGATCGATTTTACCGCCTGGAAAACTTATATCGCCTGGTTGACTTCTCATCTTGAATGAACGAACTTCAAACAAAATGTGCCATTCTTCATTTATTTGAACTAATGGAATTAGTACCGCTGAACGGAAAGCTGTTTCCTCTCCTAAAAATAACGTCTGATTTCGTTTTAAATGATCCTTCAGCTTATTTTTATCTAGTGTCATTTAATCCCCCTCACCTCAATAATTTTTGGTATCCCTACTATAGCAAATAAAAAAACAGAATACGACTTCTGATAAAAAACAGCCCGATTCGCCATTGAACCAAGCTGTTTTACCACAAAATTACTTAAGGCGGTCCGAAATAATCTTGACTGCCTTCATAAATTCCTCGACAAATGCCAATCGATTAACTGAATGCAAAACATGTACGTTAGCTGTTTTACCTGTACGATTCGTATAATCAACGACCGTTGTACCTGCAGTTGTCCCTTCAAGAGCGACTTCCACATAACAATCCTGTCCTTTAAAAATATCCGGTTTCAATAAATACATAACCGCGCATACATCGTGAAAATGTAACACTTGATCGTAATTTTCTTCATGGAATGGCGTTTTCTTCATCACATCGAGGTAATAAGTGACGAGGTGGTATGCCTTTTCTGCAAATTCTGTTCCGATATTTAATATATCTTTTGCTTCATCTGGCGTTACAAATGCTTTATGGGTCACATCTAAACCACTCATGACAATAGGGACACCTGACCCGAACACAATTTCAACCGCGTGAGGATCCACATACGCATTGAACTCCGCTGTTGGTGACATATTGCCCCCTACTGCCGCGCCACCCATCCACGAAATCCGCTCAATTTTAGGTTTTACTTCAGGATGTGCAAGTAGTAACGCCGCCACATTTGTTAACGGACCTGTTGCGACAATCGTTATTTTCTCATCGCTCATCATAATTGTTTCCAACATTGCGGTTACAGCTTGTCGCTCACTTACAGGTAACGAAGGCTCGGGAAACTGAACATTCCCAAACCCGCTTTCCCCATGGATATCTTCTGCTACTTCAAGCTCACGAAAAATAGGTTTTTCTAAGCCACGTGCAATTTCTACATCCGCTCCAATATAACTTAAGAAGGCACGTGCGTTATAGTTTGTTTTATTTTGCGAAATATTGCCGGAACAAGTAGTGACGAGGCGCACATCTAACGCATCGTTATTTGCAAATGCTAAGGTAAGCATCATTGCGTCATCAATCCCCGGATCCGTATCAATAATAATTGGTAGTTTTGTCATGTAAAAACCCATCCTTTATCGTTCTGTAAATACGTTAATATGTCTCACACCATTGTAAGGTAAATTTAAATATTATCCTAAAAGTTGCTCCTCTTGCATTCCGTAAAGGGACTGATTTCGATTTGCAAACTTCAACAAAATAAAAATACCTTCGAACCCAAAATTCGAAGGTATTTCATCATTTAGTTATACGATTAAACGCTAGCAGTCTCTTCTGTGTTACGAATCATATAGTCAAAGGCACCTAGAGCTGCAGTTGCCCCTGAACCCATTGAGATAATGATTTGGTTGTATGCACTATCTGTACAATCCCCTGCAGCAAATACACCTGGAATTGTTGTGCCACCACGTTTGTCAACGATGATTTCACCCATACGATTTCGCTCAAGTGTTCCTTCTAACCAATCTGTATTTGGAACAAGACCGATTTGTACAAAGACACCAGCTAATTCCACATGGTGTTCTTCATTCGTTTCACGATCTACATAAGTAATTCCGTTTACTTTGTCCTTACCTGTAATTTCTTTTGTTTGCGCATTCGTATGAACCGTTACGTTTGGTAAGCTGTGTAAACGTTTTTGTAATACTTCATCTGCTTTTAGTTCAGAGTTAAATTCAAGAACTGTTACATGGTTTACAATCCCTGCAAGGTCAATTGCCGCTTCAATTCCAGAGTTTCCTCCACCGATTACAGCTACGTCTTTTCCTGCGAATAACGGGCCATCACAGTGAGGGCAGTAAGCAACACCTTTGTTTTTAAACTCTTGTTCACCAGGAACATTAATATTACGCCAACGAGCACCCGTTGAAATGATCACAGATTTACTTTTAAGAACTGCACCATTTTCTAATTCAACTTCGATTAGGTCTCTCTTTTCTAAACGTTTTGCACGTTGTAGATTCATGACATCAATGTTGTATTGTTTTACATGCTCTTCAAGGGCTTGTGCTAATTTTGGTCCTTCTGTTTCTTTTACACTGATAAAGTTTTCAATTGACAGTGTATCTAAAATTTGACCACCAAAACGTTCTGCAACAATACCTGTACGAATTCCTTTACGCGCTGCATAAATCGCTGCACTTGAACCCGCTGGACCGCCACCGATGACAAGAACATCATATGGATCTTTTGCTGAAAGTTCATCAACATTCGCACCAGCACCTAATTTAGCTAGGATTTCTTCGATTGTCATACGACCGTTACCGAATGATTCCCCATTTAGGTACACAGCAGGTACAGCTAAAATATCTTTGCTTTCTACTTCTGCTTTATATGCTGCCCCATCAATCATTGTGTGAGAAATGTTAGGATTTAGAACACTCATAATGTTAAGTGCTTGTACAACATCTGGACAGTTGTGACAAGTTAAACTTACATATGTTTCAAAGTGGTATTCACCAGTGATGTCTTTAATTTGATCAATGATTGATTGGTCAACTTTTGGTGCACGTCCACTTACTTGAAGTAAAGCAAGAACTAGAGAAGTAAACTCATGCCCTAATGGAAGACCAGCAAAGACAACGCCTGACTCCTCGCCTACTTTATTTACACTGAAACTTGGTGTACGTTCTAAATGTACATGCTCAACTGAAATGCGTGGAGACATATTTTGAAGTTCTGTTACAAGCTCGATCATATCTTGAGATACTTTATCTTCACCAGCACTTACTTTTAATACAAGATCAGATTCAAGCATTGTTAAGTATTGTTTTAATTGTTCTTTAATTTGATTATCTAATAACATATCTCGTACTACTGCAACATGCATGACATTATTAGGCTAAAGAAAACTGTATCAACAGTGTAATCTAACCCACAAAGCCATTAACTCTTATACACGCGCAGATTATTCACCTCTCCTTTTGTTTATTTTAAAGACAAAAGAGTACTTGCCTTATGAAAAATATGGCGACAAAAAATCAATCACTATAGATTGTTTTCTTGTCGCCGTCATACAAAATTAAAAATGTTAAGTTTCTAAAACTTAGATTTTACCTACTAAGTCTAAGCTTGGTTTTAAAGTTTCAGCGCCTTCTTTCCATTTCGCTGGGCAAACTTCACCTGGATTGTTACGTACATATTGAGCTGCTTTGATTTTGTTTACTAATGTCGAAGCGTCGCGACCGATACCATCTGCATTGATCTCAACAGCTTGTACAATACCATCTGGGTCGATGATGAATGTACCGCGTTCTGCTAAACCAGCTTCTTCGTTTAATACGTCGAATGATCTAGAGATTGTGTGAGATGGGTCACCAATCATGATATACTCGATTTTTCCGATTGTATCAGAAGTATCGTGCCATGCTTTATGTGTGAAGTGAGTGTCAGTAGATACTGAGTAAACTTCTACACCTAATTCTTTTAATGTAGCGTATTCGTTTTGTAAGTCTTCTAATTCAGTTGGGCAAACGAAAGTGAAGTCTGCTGGGTAGAAACAAACAACATTCCATTGTCCTTTGAAGTTTTCTGAAGATACGTCGATGAACTCACCTTTGTGGAAAGCTTTCGCCTCAAATGGTTGGATTTCTTTACCGATTAATGCCATGATAATTCCTCCTAATATAATTCTTTAAATAGCATTATAACTATTTTATAATTATTTCAATTCAACAATTATTATCATATATTTTCTATACTACGTCAACCAGATAGCCTACTCACACCAAAATATAAAATATTTAGAATAGTTAAAAAACTATCTAATGATAAAATATAGGCTAATTGATAATTATATAGAGAAAATATGAAATTCTAATATACATAGGTATAAGTTAGAAAAGCATGGTCAAAATTGCGTTTCACACCAAAACAAAGCATGTGATAAATTCACAAATTTTACTCATTATATAGAGAAATTTTTTAAACAAAATCGTCTGAATAAAATGAAGTTCTAAAATAAAAAAACATAATAAAAGAAATAGTTACATTTTCAGAGTTGTGGTGCATGGAACTGTCAAAACAGAAAAAAGTACAACCCATTATCATTTGAGTTAGTACTTTTCTCACTTTTCTATCCAATTATCTTGATTGCATACGAATCGCAAATGCAGGTGGCTGACCCACACTTTCTATCTACTTTTGCACCACTGGATCTGGATAATCAAAGCCCTTCGTATCCACTTCCACCTTTTGCATTTTCTGTTCTTCTAAAGGCTTGTCTGCAGCATCTCGCTCTACAGCAACAATCGCATCTACTGTTTCCATTCCTTCGATGACTTTCCCAAAGGCAGCATACTCTCCGTCAAGATGTGGTGCCGCCTCAACCATAATAAAAAATTGCGATCCCGCTGAATTTGGATTACTTGACCGCGCCATTGAAATCACACCACGTTCATGTTTTAAATTATTTTCAAACCCATTTGACGAAAATTCACCTTCTATTGAATAGCCAGGGTCCCCTGTACCATTTCCTGAAGGATCTCCCCCTTGAATCATAAAATCAGGGATGACTCGATGAAATATAAGCCCATCATAAAAACCATCTTCCACTAAGGAAATAAAATTTGCTACCGTATTAGGCGCTGTAGAAGGCTCCAATTCAATAACGATTTTTTCTTCATTGCTCATCGTAATCGTCACAATTGGGTTTTCCTTCACTGCAGATGAGTAATCCGTTTTTTCATTCGATTCTTTTGCCGTATTGCCATCTGATTGCCCACTTTCTGATGATGTTCCGCAACCAGTCAAAACGAAAACTATCGCCATTAGACTAAAAACAAAAGAAAATACTTTATTATATGAGACCATCGTTTCAACTCCCTATAAAATCCATTTCCTTATTATAAAACGATAAGTTATATCACGACAATTTTATTATGTTATCAAGTTCTGCAAACAAACTAAGTGGAAGTAATTGTCCAGTTCTCGAAATTTTTCGCACGATCTATTTTCCCTCACTATTTCAACCTGTCAGCAAATAGATTTATAAACTTTCGATGACTACCCACCATTCGCTCCGGAAGTTCATCACAATTAAAATAGCACACATCTACTGTTTCTGATTCATCGAATTGAAGTGAACCCTCTACGTCCTTCGTGAAGAAAACTGCCGTCACACTATAAAATTCATCGCCATTCGGAGCTTTTGTATAATACTCTTTTCCCGAAAACACATGAAGCAATTGTAAGTTTTGGGGCGTTAGTCCGATTTCTTCGAATACTTCTCGTGTTGCTACCTCTTCGAAACTTTCACCAATATTCATTAAACCGCCTGGCAATCCCCATCTTCCTTCAGGTCGTTTCTGCAGAAGTACCTCGTTCTCCCCTCTTCCAATGATCACAACAGAACCTGGTAAAATTAAAGGTTTTGTCCCCACATATTGCCGCAAATATTGAAAATACTCCATTTGTTCTGTCATAAGTCACTCTCCTTTTCATCCATTCTACCTTATGTACTAAATACTTTGACTAAAAACAGTCAGGTATATTCGACATGTCCTAGCGAACTCGGCGTCGTGACGCTTAGATTGGAGATTCACTCCAGCTCTTGAGTTTTGAGCTTCGCGAATTTGATGAAGTTTGTTTCCCGCTCGTGATTTGAACGGGTTTGGGCCTTATTCTCAGCTTGATGAAGACACTTTTGCTTCTGACTTGACTTGGGTTTGGTCTTCATCGGCTTGATGAAGACACTTTTGCTCCTGAACTGACTGGGGTTTGGTCTTCATCGGCTTTATGAAGACCTTTTTACTCCTGATCTAACTGGGATTCGGTCTTCATCGGCTTTATGAAGACCTTTTTACTCCTGATCTGACTGGGTTTTGGTCTTCATCAGCTTTATGAAGACACTTTTGCTCCTGATCTGATTGAGTTTTGGTCTTCATCGGCTTTATGAAGACACTTTTGCTCCTGATCTGATTGAGTTTTGGTCTTCATCGGCTTTATGAAGACACTTTTGCTTCTGACTTGATTGGGGTTTGGTCTTCATCAGCTTTATGAAGACACTTTTGCTCCTGACCTGACTGGGGTTTGGTCTTCATCGGCTTTATGAAGACACTTTTGCTCCTGATCTGATTGAGTTTTGGTCTTCATCGGCTTTATGAAGACACTTTTGCTCCTGAACTGACTGGGGTTTGGTCTTCATCGGCTTTATGAAGACCTTTTTGCTCCTGACCTGACTAGGTTTTGGTCTTCATCGGCTTTATGAAGACACTTTTGCTCCTGATCTGATTGAGTTTTGGTCTTCATCGGCTTTATGAAGACACTTTTGCTTCTGACTTGATTGGGGTTTGGTCTTCATCAGCTTGATGAAGACAATTTTGCTTCTGATCTGATTGAGTTTTGGTCTTCATCGGCTTTATGATGACCTTTTTGCTCCTGATCTAACTGGGATTCGGTCTTCATCAGCTTTATGAAGACCTTTTTACTCCTGATCTGATTGCGTTTTGGTCTTCATCGGCTTTATGAAGACCTTTTTACTCCTGATCTGATTGCGTTTTGGTCTTCATCGGCTTTATGAAGACCTTTTTACTCCTGATCTGATTGCGTTTTGGTCTTCATCGGCTTTATGAAGACCTTTTTACTCCTGATCTGATTGCGTTTTGGTCTTCATCGGCTTTATGAAGACCTTTTCGATCCTGATCTGATTAGGTTTTGGTCTTCATCGGCTTTATGAAGACTTTTTTACTCCTGATCTGATTGGGTTTTGGTCTTCATCAGCTTTATGAAGACACTTTCGCTCCTGACCTGACTAGGTTTTGGTCTTCATCGGCTTTATGAAGACTTTTTGCTCCTGATCTGATTGAGTTTTGGTCTTCATCGGCTTTATGAAGACACTTTTGCTCCTGATCTGATTGAGTTTTGGTCTTCATCGGCTTTATGAAGACACTTTTGCTTCTGACTTGATTGGGGTTTGGTCTTCATCAGCTTTATGAAGACACTTTTGCTCCTGACCTGACTGGGGTTTGGTCTTCATCGGCTTTATGAAGACTTTTTCGACCACGCTCTAGCTGAATTTTGAACTTCATTCCCCCGATGAACTTCATTCCTCTCCCACTCCAACCGATTTTTGAACTTCATACCCCTGATGAAGTTCATTCCCACCCCACTCCAACCGATTTTCGAACTTCATCACCCCCGATCCCGCAACAACTCCAACCAATTTTGAACTTCATACCCAAACGAAGTTCATTCCACCCCCACTCCAATCAAATTTCAAACTCCATCTCCCATTTCCCCTTCATCCCCATTCCCTATTCCAACCAAATTTCGAACTTTTTCTCCAACAACCACCACTGACCCTGTAAACCAATTCCATAAATACTTTATCTCTATATAATTATTTTTACTTTTACTTCCAATGAAAAAATCTATACTAAAACAGGAGTGTAAATATACGTTTTAGTAGTCTAGTTGGGAACGAAAAACTGTTAATATTTGTAACAAAAACCCCCTTGAAATAACTACAATAAGAAACTTCCCCAACTCTTATCCAACTACAATCTTCCAAAAAACTCATTTGTTATACAACAGAAGATTCATACATCCAAGTAACATAATTGCGGATAAGCGAGAATTAGTAGAATTTAATATTTCGAGAGAAAGCGCTTGCAAAAAATTTAAAAAAAGAGCATGATAGATTCATAGCGAGATATGTCGAATTTGTGACAAGGCTATAACATTACTAATATATTTCCTAGGAGGCACTAAATTATGATTTATGCAAATCCAAATACAGAAGGTTCATTAGTACAATTTAAAGAACAATATGAAAACTTTATTGGTGGCGAATGGGTTGCTCCAGTTAAAGGTCAATATTTAGATGTCATTTCTCCAGTAACAGGTAAAGTATTTACAACTGTTCCTCGTTCTTCAGCAGAAGATGTTGAATTAGCACTTGATGCAGCACATGCAGCTAAAGATGCTTGGGGTAAAACAACAGTTGCTTATCGTTCACAAATTTTAAACAAAATCGCAGATCGCATCGAAGATAACTTAGAATTGATTGCTGTTGCAGAAACTTGGGACAACGGTAAAGCAGTTCGTGAAACATTAAATGCAGATATTCCTCTAGTAGTTGACCACTTCCGTTACTTTGCAGGCGTAATTCGCGCACAAGAAGGCGGCATTAGTGAAATCGATGGGGATACAGTAGCTTATCACTTCAACGAGCCATTAGGTGTAGTTGGACAAATTATTCCTTGGAACTTCCCATTACTTATGGCTGCATGGAAAATCGCTCCAGCATTAGCTGCAGGTAACTGTATCGTCTTAAAACCAGCTGAGCAAACTCCTGCGTCAATCGCTGTATTAATGGAATTAATCCAAGATATCTTACCAAAAGGTGTACTAAACATCGTTCAAGGTACTGGTTTAGAAGTAGGTAAACCACTTGCTACGAACCCACGTATTGCGAAAATTGCGTTCACTGGTTCAACTGCAGTAGGTCGCTCAATTATGCAATATGCAACTGAAAACATTATTCCTGTAACATTAGAACTTGGTGGTAAATCACCAAACATCTTCTTCCCAGACGTAATGGATGCAGATGATGAGTATTTAGATAAAGCTATTGAAGGCTTCGTATTATTCGCACTTAACTCAGGTGAAATTTGTACATGTCCTTCACGTGCATTAGTACATGAATCAATTTACGATAAATTCATGGAAAAAGTATTAGCACGCGTAGAAGCTATTAAAATCGGTAACCCATTAGACACTGAAACAATGATGGGTGCTCAAGCTTCTAAACAACAATTAGATAAAATCCTTTCTTATATCGAAATCGGTAAAGAAGAAGGCGCAGAATGCTTAATCGGTGGTTACCAAAACAAATTAGAAGGTGACCAAGCTGAAGGTTACTATGTTGCTCCAACTGTGTTCAAAGGAACTAACAACATGCGTATCTTCCAAGAAGAAATCTTTGGTCCAGTACTTGCTGTGACAACATTCAAAGACTTCGACGAAGCAATCGAAATTGCGAACGATACATTATACGGCTTAGGTGCTGGTGTATGGTCTCGTAATGGCGAAATCGCTTACCGCGCAGGTCGTGCAATCCAAGCTGGTCGTGTTTGGACAAACACTTACCACCAATACCCTGCACATGCTGCATTCGGTGGTTACAAACAATCAGGTATCGGTCGTGAAAACCACTTAATGATGCTTAACCACTACCAACAAACAAAATGTATTTTAGTTGGTTACAATAAAGGGTCAATGGGCTTCTTCTAAGATGGAAAAAGTCATTGCGACAGAAGCAGCTACAAAACTGATTCAACAGTTGCAAGCGCAGCACGGAGAACTCATTTTCGTTCATTCTGAAGGCTGTTGTGATGGAACGTCACCGATCTGTATGACAAAAGGTGACTTCTATCTTGGCAGCCGGGATGAACAAATTGGTGACGTTGTAGGTGTGCCCTATTACATGCACACATCAAACTTTGCTTACTGGCAGCATCTACAAATTGTCATCGATGTAACGGATGGGATGGGAAATTCTTTTTCGCTCGAAAGTTCGGAAAACAAATCCTTCATCATCCGTGCTAACCAACTAAATCATCAATAAAAATACGAAAGACACCCTTCGCTCCATGGACAATGAAGGGTGTCTTTTTTTACTATGCATTATTTAATTGATCTCGTTCTTCCACACGATCATAAGTATTCATTTCCCCATAAGGAGACCATTTTTCAATAAGCTGCTCTAATTCATCTACAACTTTAGTAATTGAAGTGTGATCGAAGACTTTCAACTCACGATATCCAATATTGGAGTATTGGTAAAGGAAAATAAAGTCAGCCGTTTGCCAACATTCAATTCTCATAATACCGGAATCATTTGAGAAGTTAATTTGAATACCTTTTTGTAAGTCTTTATTCGGCGTTTGCTGTAATACAATTTCTGCTTCTGCCTCTTTCAATACTTTGCCATCGAAACACGTAAGAACCTTGTCTTTCGATTCGAATTCATATACTTTTTGTAACAGCTCCAAGTTATTCTGTGAACTTGCAATGAAGATCGGCATTTTTTGTTGTTCCCCTACTTCATGGAAATGAATGTATTCTGCTTCGTCCCATTTCATTTGGAATCCACTTAATGTGAGCATCTTCGTCCACAAAGCCACGGCTCCCATAAAGGCAAGTTTTTCACATGTAATTAATTCACTTGATGAATTCTTCTTCAAAATGGAACTTAACGACATTAATGTAGCATTTCTTTCGTTCGTGAAATCCATCTCTAACATTTCACCCGTTGACCAATATCTTGGTAATTCTTTTAAATTCATCACTTCTTGTAACGAATCTAACGAAACAATTAGGTCAAATGAGTTTTCATCAAAATGATTAGATAGCTCATTTAATTGAATTTGTTTAAATGAAACATTAGATAAAGCTAATTGTGAAGATAACTCGTTCGCACATTCAATTGCTGTTGAACGGCCATCCACTCCAACGACCTCAGCTCCAGGATAGAGGACTGCTAAGAAACACGTGACGATTCCATTATCACAACCTACATTAAGTATTTTCTTTGGCGAAGACCCTTTGCGGTTTGCAAACCAATCAAAATACTTTTTGTACAAATCAGCTGATATATTACTCATATCTAAACTTAAACTTAACGATGAATTTTTCAATTCAAATACCGCTTCGTCCGATACTTTTCCTTCAGCTTGATCTTTTAACGTTTGCTCTAATTGCTGAACAATTTCTTTTGCATGTTTTCGCTTAAGGTGATCCCAAAATTGTCGGTTATTTTTAAAGGCTTTTAACCCTAATTTATTCATGTAGTTGATGACTAGTTGTTCTTCTGCTGTTTTTTTTATTGCCATTTATTTTACCCTCTCATTAATGCGTATATTACTCTATTATATCCGTAAAGAAACATGTTTTCATGTGTTGAATAAATGTTTCACCTAAGTCTGTAAACGTTGCTGAGCCTCTTTTATGGATGGCTGTTTTAAATCCTTCTGCATCTGCCCCAGCAATCGTAAGGTAGTTACAAATATCTGTACAAACCCCAACAACATGAACCTTTTCTACGTTGCGTGACTTCAAATTTCCAGCGAGACCTGTGTTAAAGAATGCATTGTAGTTTGTTTTAGGTTGCATTAAGACATTAGGATTAGTTTCATGCTCTTTATACCAATCAAATAAATCACCATAAAGCTCTTGCCCTTTTGTCCCAGTGATATTATGAGCTGGCCATAATTCAAAGTGTTCATCATTTTCTTGATGTGCGTCCATTGCCACAACGACCACTTGATCATTCGCAAGAAATTCATTTGCTTTTTCTATTATATATGGAACAATTTCTTGTGCCGGTTTACCTGCTGTTAAACTACCTTCGTCTGCCACAAAATCATTACTCATATCCACAATAATCAACGATTCTTTCCCCATGACTCCATTCTCCTCACTTTTCAATAATATCGCGAGATCAAATCCCCTCTTTAGTACACCTTAACATTTATTTCAATGAAAGATAATAAGTTAGCATTGTTTCATTCAAATGTTTTTCCCCCTTTTAACAATCAATCTCGCTTATAATAGATAGACATCTTTTCATATAAGCAAGGAGATTCATTATGTACCAAAATAAAGACAATATAGATGTCATCCAATTTTCAACCGAATCATTTAAACATCCATTTTATAATAAGCAAATCGTCTTTACAGGAGGTCTTTCCACGATGACACGCTCGGAAGCAGCAAAAAAAGTACGTGCTTGTGGAGGAAGTATACAAGGAGCTGTTACAAAGGAGACAGATTTCGTTATTCTTGGCGATAAACGTCGTGGGATCAGTACGAAACAATTAAAAGCAGAACAGTTGATTAGCCTCGGCATGGACATTCAAATGATTGTTGAGGAAGATTTTATTTGGATTCTCTCTCTACAATAAGAACGAAAATCTTAAATACCTATGCACTGATGCGGGTTTGATCATTTTAGCTCATCAACTCTCTAATATTTTTCAGTAAAAATTCCTTCCCAATATCATTAAACACGATTTGTTGATAGGGTCTTCCATTAAAAGACTTTGCGATACTTTCAATTCCGTACCCCTCTGATTGGTCATTGATTATCGTTTTACGGCGCCCTTCTTCATCCACAGTTTCACTTAAAATGCCTAATTCTTTTAATCTTTTATTAATCATAGTGCCGGTTAATTTTTTGCTAACAGTTTGATCAATCACTTGATTTACTGCTTTTGCGAAATCATTTACCCCTATTTTCCCTTGAGGAAGTGTAATTTCCACAAGTTGATCATCGGTAATTAAAAACTGAATGGGTTTTCTAGTTGGCAAATTCTTTTTATCGATTTCTTTTGAAATGTAATCAGACAGGTAAAATAAGGGGCGAATTACTTGAGGATTATTTAAAAAACTTTCATCATTTATAGGAGAATTATCCAACGGGTTAATTCCATTTGCGATTTTCTGTATGACAGCCCTTGATTCCAATAAACTTTGAACATCCTTAACCATTTCATTTACCTCCTACACTTTTTCAATTATCTATTACATCTGCCTCCGAAGTTAGTTACTTGAGGAAAGTTAAGTTAGCCTTCGAAGCTCAGTTTTATTTTAGTTTATCGGTTCAATATGTCAATATGACCCATTTTTATGTGACTCTCAAACAAAATCTTTGAAGCTAATATTGAGTTGAAAATGTATTGAATCAACTCTATATCCCACTCAAATATTTATTTTAAATTGTAGTCATATTTGACATGATTACTAAAGGTGATAAATTAAGAAATAGACCAAAAGAATCTTGGTCCATTAAAACTAAAGAAACCTAACCAACTCGTGATTAGGTTCCCTTTACGCTTAAATTGTGAAGACTACTTCCGAAAGGCATTTCCTTTTTCAATCTGATTCAAAGCAACATCAAGAATATGATCAACGAATCGTTCTTTCTTGCGCCACCTAGTTGTTTTTTTAGCAGGGTCCATCCCAAATTCAGAGATGATATCCTTTAGCTCTATCACTTCAAGTGTTTCCAATTGATGCTGTAGCGCTTCTTTTCCTTGATCAATGAGGATCGTTTCTGGGTTGAATTTTGCCGGGTTCCGTTTTCTTCTAGTACTAGATTTATCAGATGGTTTCCCCTTTGTTTCAACCACTTCTTCTATTCCTGCTTGTTCAGGTACTGGGAGTTCCGCGCTTTCCTGTTGTAAAGATAGTTCTTGCCCGTCTTCTTGATCGAACGGGATCGATTCATTTAACTTTTCAGGTTTTTCTTCTATTAAGATCCCAGCAAGCTTTTCTGCAAATGAAGGATTTGTTTTCATCTCATCCAGGATAATTTCAAATATCTCAGCCATTTTTTGTTCCAAATTCATCTTATACAAACCTCTCTTGAATTTCTTTTGCTAAACGATAAAAGGCATCATATTGATCGCCATAGCCCCACTTTTGGCGATACGTTGAGTAGGAAACAGTATAGTCAGCTGCATTTGCCATTTGATTGGTTTCTTTAAAAATCGCGTTAAACAAAGGGGCATCCACTTCTCTTTTTAAACGCGCAAGAGTATTGCGGTGCAGATTCGAATTGTCTCGATACTTAGCAATTACAATACCAAGTACTTTTATTTCCTTTCCGATATCATTTGAGAACGCATCGACCCGCTGAATAATTTGCGGGATGCCATAAGTGGATAGGACGTCTGGAATGGTTGGAATAATATAACCGTCTGCAATACGGAGGCCGTTTAGCGTAATGATGCCCATATTTGGAGGACAGTCGATTAATATGTAGTCATAGTTGTCCATAATGGGCCTGATTGCTTTCTTTAAGATTTCTACTGGATTATTCGCGTAAAATTGACCAGCTGGCATCTTGGCTAAATCATCTTGTATGTTGATGAGATCAATACTAGAGGGGATTAAATCTAAATTTTCTACGACAGTAATATTGGATACATTTGGTTGAAGGGATTTCTCCAAATTAAACCTACTATTTTCTGGCTCTAGTGCATCTTTAAACAAACGTGCTAATGTGTACTCTTCATCATTAAGCTCTTTCCACTTATGTTCACCAATTAACATCGTCGTTGCATTCGTTTGTGGGTCCAAGTCCACAAGCAACACTTTCTTCCCAAACTCAGACGTTAACATCTCTGCTAACCCTACCGTCGTCGTCGTTTTTCCCACTCCGCCTTTTAAGTTAATGGTGGAAATCACAATGGCCAAAGGGATAATTTGCTCCTCTCATGGTTGATCAAGCAACTTTCTTCTCCATAATATATTTTTTTCAGGAGCAAATATGTATAATTTTCCAATTAAATGTAAGCATTTAGAACCTCACCCTGTTAGACCAATATCCTAGAATTTCATTGGGCAAGCACACAAATTTAATTTGAGAATACGATGAATTACGCTGCCTTTTTGAATGGCCTGGTTCTTACTTGGCAGTGAGAGGTAGACACCCTTTCAGCTGGAGCTAGTGTAAGTTTAATTGAAGGTAACGCCTATTTGTATTACTGCATCCTGCTTTTAGTGGGATGCCTTTTTACATTAAATAAGGGATTAAAGAAGTTCACCCTCTTTAATCCCCTCCTATTCAATGATTTGGATTTGTCTAATACCAGATGATTCGAGAAGTACTTGATTTTTCTGGATTAGTAAATTGTATTAGTTGATTTGGCCTTTCAGCAGAATAATTTGCAGTAGCTGCTGGCGAATCTACGTCAATTTCAGAAGCCACTTCTTCTTTGATGTTTTGCTCAAGATGATTGAACTCTGTTTGAAGTTTGTACCCACCATAACCATTTCCTTTTAGGGCCTTGTGATTCACTTCATCCATTGACATTTCCATCCTCCTCATTAAACAGTTGATGAGTGAGAAGAGCATTCTCTATCTCCCAAATAGTTTGTGCAATTTTTGGATTTTATTTATAGTTACCGGATTTAAATCCTCATTTTGTAGATACTAATTTATACAAATCAGATAAAGATAATCGACCAATGACTTCATATCCATTTCCCGGTCCTTTTGGTTTTACAATGACTGTCCCCATATATGGGATACTATCTAATCCAACACCTTTTGGAAAACTATGCGCAACGATTACTCTATTTGTACCGTTTGGTGGCTCTACCTCTAAAAAGGATTGAAGGTTGTTTAAAATCCTACTTTTTTCAGGATCCGATAGATTTCCATTAAGGTTTTGAATTTCCATCAAGAAAGGGTCCACTTGAATGTTCTGTGATCCAAAAGCGAGTGCTCCAGTTTCAATCGTTCTACAATATGGACTCGTCAAAACGGGGAAACTAATTGGAATCTGTAAGGCTCGAAAAACCCTTCCATAAAAAATGGCTTGATTTCTACCTATTTCTGAGAGGTTTCTTTGGGTGGCACAATCATAAAAATTAACTGTTGGTTGATCGATCCCAACATTCGCTTGCCCATGTCTTGCATAGAGGATATATCCCCCACTTCTTAACAATTCCAGTAATGAAACCACAATAAATTTTTCACCCCTTTAAATATTGCTAGATTATGCACTCTTCTAGGAACGGTTACTTTAGGGGGAAAAGAAAAGAGCTGCCCACTTTGATAATGGATCTCTTTTGAATGTAAATGATGGCGGTAAAGGAACCCGTCACTTCTTTCTTCTAAGACATAAAATTATAAGCGAAGAATTCTCTTATTTAGTGAAGGGTTAAAAGACTGATATAAGGGAACATTTTTCCTTTAACTGGACTGGAAATATGAAAAAACCATTGACTCGGTTAAGATAAGGGAAGTTTATTCCTTGATTTACAAGTAAATTTGACCAATTTCCAATTTAACGGAAATTTCTTCCGTTAATGCACATTGTAGAAGATTAAAAGGCTGACATAAGCGAAATTCCTTCCATTAACTACTCGGAAATAAGGTGAAATCCAAGCATTCGGATAAAATAAGCGAAAAACATTCCCTCGCCTTCCCGCCAAATATAGTCTTTTCTCAATACCACTTAAAACCAAACATAATAATTCACAATTATTCTAGCAATCAACCGATCATCAGCTAGAGTGCATCTATCGCTTGCTGATGATTGCAAATTTCAACAACAAACCAATCCATTGAAATAAACAAAAAAATGGGGTGAGAAAATCACTACGATTTCCTACCCCATTTGCAAGCATATACCGCTGCCCCTTTAAGAGGACTTACTATGCAAGTACTTGTTTGTCTTTGATTCCATGAATTTGGCTCAAGATTAACGCACCAATCATTTGAATAATTGTTTTTACGATAAACTGCCCTAAAATTGCTGCTGGTACTGCTTCCCAAGGTAAGAACCCTGCGCCAAGTGGGCTTAATCCGATAATAACGAAAATAACCGAATCTAGTAATCCTCCAACAATTCCGCTACAAAATACACGCCATGCAAAAGATAATTTTAAGCGTGAATAAATTTCAGTATCTGTCGTTTCTGCAACTAAGAAGGAAATAGCTGATGCGGCCACGATCATTAATGTATCGCCAAGTAAGTATGAAACGATAGCAGATAAAATTAATGCAGTAAAGATAAATACATACGTTTTCCCACGACCATATTTATTTTGCACTAGATCTCGGAAAATGAACGTTGCCCCAACAAAAAGTGTCCCCATTGGAACGATAAACGCACCAAACTGCATCGGCGCAAAGGCAGCCGTTACCACATTGGCGATGACGATTGATAATAAATAGAATAAGATTCTCATGATATTGCTCCTTTACTAAATTTTAATATCCTCTTAATGCCGACTATACCCCTCTTTTATTTCCCCATATAAGGGTATGGAGCTGTGGCAGTACTTTCACATCTCTTAATTCCTCATCTGCCATGACCCGGTCAATCAACGCTTCGTACCTCGCCAATAAATTGCTGATGAGCTGACTATTGTCAGTTGTCGCGATGTCATCATTACCTATCTGAAGATAAAAAGGAATTGTCGGGTATCGAAGGTGAACTTGCTTTGCATAATTGTAATCCTCTTCATTAAAAACAACGATTTTAAGAGAGATATGCTGATGACTATTTCGTTTTTTAAGTTTTTCTAGGATGTCGGTAAGTACTGAATAATCGGTCTTCATACCTGAACTCGGGGGCTTTGGGGAAATCGTAAGTTCATCAATTTCATACAGCCACTCTTGCCACTTGCTTCCCTGGGTCTCTACTCCAATTTGAATTCCATTTTCTTTTAAGATGGCAACGAGCGCATCTAAATTTCGAAGAAGTACAGGGTTTCCGCCAGATATCGTAACAAAGGAAAACCCATCACCACCCAGGAGCTTTAACTCAGCCCAAATCTCTTCAGCTGTCATTTGGTTAATCAAATTCTTTCCACTGCCGTCCCATGTAAATGCTGAATCGCACCAAGAACAAGAATAATCACAGCCTGCAGTCCGCACGAACATCGTTTTCTGCCCCACGACCATTCCTTCACCTTGAATAGTCGGTCCAAAAATCTCCATCACGGGAATCTTACTCAACATCCATCCACTCCCGTCTTACTTCCGCATAGCTTGTTGGCGTTTCATAAAGGCGAACGAATTCTACCCGCGCACCTTTATAATGCTGTTTCTCACACAATGCGTCGGCCAATTTTTCGTAAATCCAAACAACAATGTTTTCAGCTGTTGTATTCATAAGTGGAAGTGTTTCGTTTAGATAACGATGATCTAGATATACTTCAATTTTTTCTTTCCATATTTCTTTTATATCGCCAAAATCAATCACTAAGCCACGTTCTTCTGTATAGCCACTAATACCTAAGACTACGCGATACGTATGACCATGTAAGTTTTTACATTTCCCCTCATAGTTGTGTAAGTGATGAGCCGCATCAAAGGTAAATTCCTTGCTAACTAGTACGCGTTTTGAATGATACTTTAATTGGTCTTGTTGAATATCCACATCTAGTTTTTGGAGCCTGTCAACAATTCTAAATTCAGACATGTCTTAGTCCCCCTTTTTATCCTTTAAATACTCATCAAGCCCTCTTTTACGTAGTTTACAAGCTGGGCACTCCCCACATCCGTCAGCAATAACTCCGTTGTAGCAAGTAAGTGTTTTTTCGCGAACAAACTCAAATGCTTGTAATTGATCGGCAAGTTCCCATGTTTCCGCCTTATTCAGCCACATTAACGGGGTATGAATGACAAAACGATCATCCATAGACAAATTCAACGTAACGTTTAGCGATTTAATGAAAATATCTCGGCAATCGGGATATCCACTAAAATCAGTTTCACAAACACCTGTCACGATATGTTTTGCTCCCACCTGACTAGCCAGCACACCAGCAAACGAAAGGAAAAGTAGATTACGACCAGGAACGAACGTCGACGGTAACTCGCCTTCATCCCCTTCTTCCACTTTTATGTCATCTCGTGTTAATGCATTTGGCGCGAGCTGGTTCAGTAGGGACATATCCAGAATATGATGCTTCACACCAAGCTCCTCGGCAATCTCCTTTGCACATTCAATTTCAAGGGCATGGCGTTGGCCATAGTTGAATGTTACTGCCTCTATCTCTGCAAATCGTTCTTTTGCCCAAAACAAGCAAGTCGTACTATCCTGACCTCCACTAAACACCACAACAGCTTTTTCCTGTTTCAATTACAAAACTCCTTTTTAACGAAAAAAACAGCATCCTAAGAGGAAATGCTGTTTCTCCTTAGTTTTTTATAGAGGGTATCCGCTAAGAACCTCTTCCCTTGAAATGAGCAGGCTGACTCGTTTAGCATCGAGTCGGCAAAAACGACACGTCCTGTGCCATCGCCGACATGACTCACATCTTGTGAGCCCAAGTGCTGGAGACAATACAGGCAAAGGCGATTTTTGCCTTCGAAAGGATTGTCGAAGCGAACTCGAGCTGCTAGCCTGCCGTAGCTACACAATGATTTCAAAGTACAAACATTATACTTTCCAATCATTTTAAAAAGTATATTCAATTTTATCGATTATCGATTTTCTCTGGATTTAAATCGTGATTCATTAAACGAAAGTTGGCAATTTCTTCGTATTTCGTTCCTGGTTTACCGTAGTTGCACCAAGGGTCAATGGAAATGCCGCCACGTGGAGTGAATTTCCCCCAAACCTCGATATAGCGAGGATCTAGTAATTTTATTAAATCATTCATAATAATATTCACACAGTCTTCGTGGAAGTCTCCATGATTACGGAAGCTGAATAAATAAAGCTTTAATGATTTACTTTCAACAATTTTTTTATCTGGAATATATGAAATATACATCGTCGCAAAATCCGGTTGATGTGTTAATGGACATAAACTCGTAAATTCTGGACAATTGAATTTTACGAAATAATCACGATTCGAATGTAAGTTATCAACCGCCTCTAGTACCTCAGGGGCATAGTCAAATGAATATTTAGTATTTTGATTTCCTAATAATGTTAAGTCTTTTAAACCTTCTTCATGGTTTCTGCCAGACATAAAAAAACCTCCTTGACAATGTTTCCCAACACTTTTCGAAAAAGAGGCTCTTACATTCTATAAAACTACATAAAAACATAAAAAGCCACGTCCGTTATGGACATGGCTGAATCGTCATGTTTCCATAGTTTTTTATAGAGGGTTAATCGCTATGAACCTCTCCCGTTACAAAGCCGGGCATTTAATTGAATTCCATATACATATTAGTGGAATTGGTTAGAAACGTCAATGGATTTTTGTTTTTTCATTAAATCAAATTTTCACTCGGGGATTGGAAAATTTAATCAAATAAATTAAATTAACCCTGTTAACCCTCCATAAACTAATGCCAAACCAATTACGATTGCCGGGTGTACTTTCCACTTCTCTAACATGAGAAAACTAACAATCATAATGATAATTGTTTGGAGACTTCCAAGTAAAAAACTAGATTCCATGAAAAATTGTAAAGTCATTGCGCCAATTAAAACAGCAATAACCGGCTTCACTACTTTAGAGATATTTTTGACTTGAGGAGATTCTTTATATTTCATAAGAATGGCCATTAAAGCAAGCATTAAGATTAATGACGGAGCAATCGTAGCAAATAATGCAATAGCCGAACCTAATATTCCCCCTTCTGCATACCCAATATACCCTGCCATTTTTGTAGCGATTGGGCCAGGGAGAGAATTCCCTAGTGCAAGTACCTCACTAAATTCTTTGGTAGTCAACCAACCATAGCGGTCGACCACTTCTTTTTCAATCAAAGGAATGGTTGCAGGTCCACCCCCATATCCTAAAATACCCGGAATGAAAAAGGCCAGGAATATTTGCCAATAAATCATTTACTCACCGCCCTTTTTCTTGAAAGGCACAAATACAGCTGCAATCAATACAGCAATTAAGATTCCAGGATGTAGGCCTAATACTTCTAACAAAATAATGGATGCAACGATGAGTAAGATGGCTTTTAGCCAACCCATTGAATCCTTGGATTGCTTGATAAAACTCCAGGTTAACACTGCCAACATAACGGCAACGACCGGAACAACCGCATTGGACATGCTTTGCACCCAAGGAATATCTTTATACGTTTGTAATACAGTTAGCATCACAATCATCAAAATGACTGTTGGGATTACCGAGGCGATAATCGCATTCAGGCAACCCATGATTCCTCCAACACGATAGCCAATATACCCTGCTAGTTTAGTAGCAATCGGTCCCGGCATTGTGTTTGCTAGTGCGATGGTGTCGCCAAAATCTTCAATTGTCATCCATTTAAAACGTCCAACTACTTCTTTTTCAACTAAAGGAATGGCAGAAGGTCCACCACCAAATCCAAGCATCCCTATGCGAAAGAATGCCATAAAGATGTCACTCATTTTTGCATCCTTCACTTGATCCTTTTCTTCAGCTTTTATGCCTTTCCCCTTTTCCTTGTCCATCAGTTTTTCTATCACCACGCTGCCACCATACCATCCGTTCTTGACTCTGTTCCCCCTGCGAGGACTCCTGTTTCTGGGTTTCTCCAAATGATTTGACCACGTCCAAAGCTGCCTCTGTTCGCCATCACTTCAATCTCGTGTCCCTTTCTTTCTAGAGCTTGAACTAAGTAGTTTGGGAATTCCGATTCAACACGTATTTTCTTTCCACCAACCCATTGCCATCTTGGCATATCCAATGCTGCTTGCGGATTTAGAAGGTAATCAATGGTATTTGTTACGACTTGGAAGTGCCCCTGTGGTTGCATATAGGCTCCCATTACACCGAACGGACCAACCGCTTCCCCATCTTTCGTTAAAAATCCTGGGATAATTGTGTGATATGAACGCTTCTTAGGTTTCAAGAAATTTGGATGGTTTTCGTTTAAAGAAAAATCAGCTCCACGATTTTGAAGAGCAATCCCTGTTCCTGGAATGACAATACCAGACCCGAATCCCATATAGTTACTTTGAATATAAGACACCATATTTCCTTCATGATCGGCTGTAGCTAAGTAAACCGTACCAGACTTAGTTAGTTCAACTGGTTTAGGATCAATTGCCGTCGCCCGAACTTCCTTTGCCCGCATCGATGCATACTCTTTTGAAATTAAATTTTCTACATTTAATGGCATTTCAGAAGGCTCTGTTATAAATGCCTTGCCATCAGTAAATGCGATTTTCATAGACTCAATTTGCTGATGAATTGTTTCAGCAGATTGCCACTTCGGCGCATCCAGTTGTTCGAAAATATTTAATGCCATTAGAGCAACCAAACCTTGACCATTCGGAGGAATTTCCCACACATCATAACCTCGGTAATTTGTAGAAATTGGTTTTACCCATTCTGGCTGATAAGACGAAAGATCAGCTTTTCTTAAATAGCCTCCATGTTCCACCATAAAGTCCTCAATTTTTTGAGCCAATTCTCCTTCATAGAAGGCCTTGGCATCTGTTTCACCAATTTTTCTTAATGTATCTGCATGGCCCTTTGAACTCCACATTTCCCCGATTTCTGGAGGTCTTCCATTTGGGCAAAACGTTTCAAACCATGATTCAAACTCTTTCCCCTCATGGCTTTTATATTTTTCATAAGCTTTCTTCCAATTCTCACCTAATATTGGCGTTAAAGGATACCCTTCCTCTGCGTAACGAATAGCAGGTTCCAATGTTTCCAATAAGGATAGTTTCCCAAACCTTTTAGACAGTGCAGCCCAAGCAGCAGGTACCCCTGGAACAGTAACCGGGACAACACCTAGTTCTGGCATTCGATCGTGCCCGAGTTTTTTTAGCTCTTCTGCAGTTAATAATTCTGGTGAAGGCCCAGAAGCATTTAGTCCGTATAATTCCCCTTTTATCCAAACAATTGCAAAAGCATCTCCGCCAATTCCGTTAGAGGTTGGCTCTACCACTGTTAATGCGGCCGCAGTAGCAATTGCAGCATCAATGGCATTGCCTCCTTTTTTCAATATTTCAAGCCCAACTTGAGCTGCAAGTGGTTGCGAAGTTGCAACCATCCCATTCTTTGCAAAAACCGTATGTCGTTTTGATGGAAACGGATGATGTAAATAATCCATTTATTATTCACTCCTCTTTTGAATTGTTGTTTTGTATTTTCGCTTCGAACCATTAAATTATTTTCCTTACATAGTTTCCTATAATTCAAAATTTTACAAATAATATGATGTAAAGTAAAATTAATTATATTTAATATGATGATTAAAAAAAATTAACATTGAGAGGTAGTTATGGATCACAAATTAGAAATATTCGTTACAACCGCAGAACAAAAAAGCTTTACAAGAGCTGCTCAATTGCTCCATATCACTCCGTCAGCTGTAAGTCTAAGTATTAAAAATTTAGAAAAGAAATTAGAAACGACGCTATTTGAGCGGAATAATAAATATGTTCAATTAACAACAGCAGGCCAGCTTGTTTACACTCAGGCAAAAGAAATACTGCAAAAATATGACCAAATCAAATATTTACTGGCTGAATTAGAGCCTTCAACTAATACTTCACTTTCGATTGGAGCTGCTTACACATTCGGTGAGTATTTTCTCCCTAGCATTATTTATGCTTTTAGTAAGCGGTACCCAAGCATCATCCCTGAGATCACGATTCAAAATTCTAAGGCGATCGTAGAACAAATTCATAATCAGGAATTGGATATTGCATTTATCGTACAATCAGAAGTTGACGACCTAGATGCCGAAATTTTCCCCTTTTACGAAGATGATTTGGTTATGATTACAAGGCCTGACCATCCCATTTTGAAAAGCAATAAAGTGGATAGAAACATGTTAGAAGCAGAAACGTGGATTATTCGGGAGGTGGGTTCAGGAACAAGAGAAATGACAGATCGGTTCTTTTCACAACTGGGGATTTCTCCAAAAAGAATCATGAGTTTCGGAAGCTCCCAAACAATTAAAGAATCTGTTGCGCTTGGGTTAGGAGTCTCTTATCTATCAGAATCAATTGTCAAAAGTGAAATTCATGCTGGGACATTAGGGGCTATCAATTTAATGGATTTTGAAAATAAAAGTAGTTTCCACTACATCATAAACCGATCTCAAATCCATTCAAAACCCGTAATAATATTTAAAGAGTTTTTAGATACATATACGTTTTCAGAAAGAACAACTATCTCATTAAAGAAAAGAGTTAAAGAGTAAGGACACAAGAGAATTCCCCCTAACCCCAGATCATGTAGGCTGTTGGTATAAATGCTTCATACAAGCAAACTAAGAAATGCTTGATGACCTTTTCTTCTCTAATTTAACACTTTGATTTCTCAGACAAAAAAACGCCCCTTAAAGTAACAGATTTTCATTTCTAATCTGTCTTCTTTAAAGGGCATATCATATGAATTAACACTTTTATAACTGTTATATTATTAGTAATTTAATAGAATTATAATTCTATCAATTATGTTTTTACTTAAACAAAATTCCCACTAATTCATTGATACCTAAGTAAGCGAACATTGCCAAACATGCTACTAACACAACATTCGGTAGCGCTTTATTACGTAAAGGCTGACTAATTTTCTTAGAATTTAATAAGATTAATAGTGAAATTGCTAAGAATGGCATGAATAATGAGCCAAGTGCACCATAGATAATTACCAGTTCTACCGGTTTCCCTCCGAAGTATAAAATCATTGGTGGGAATGTTAACCAAGCTAAATAGAAACGATATGATTTATCTGTTTCTTGTACTATTCTACGTGGCTCATCTTTCTTTTGACGAATTGTTTGTATAAAGTCTGCAAATAGATATGGCACACCATTCCAAACACCTAATAAGGAAGAAAATGCCGCAGACCAAAAGGCAACTAAGAATACCCATTTCATCCAAGGGCCGAACTCTTGACCTAATAATGCTGCTAAATCAATTAGACCTTGATCTCCTCGTAAGTTAACCCCAGTACCGAATAAGAATTGTGCACCGATGATTAAACCTGCAATTGTAAAGATACAAGTTAAAATATAAGCGACTTTAATATCAATACGCATTGTTGAAACCCATTTTGGGCCTGTCCATTTCTTTTCAGCTAACCAATAACCGTAGGAAGCCATTGTGATTGTACCACCTACTCCACCGATTAACCCCATCATTAACATAAATGATCCGTCTGGAACACGTGGTACGAAGCCACCCATAAATTCTCCGATACTCGGTAAGAATAAAAATGCTGTTCCAATAATTGTAACGAACATCACACCAATTAATACGGTCATTACCTTTTCGAATAATTGGTACTTACCGAACCAAACTAGTATAAATCCTGCAACTGAATGAATGATTGCCCATGCCCACAATGGCATAATCGGGAACATAGCATACATTCCCATAGCAGATGTTGTTGCAGCGGTTGCTCCGTAAACAAACCCCCAAATGATCGAATATACCCCAAAATATCCAGTTGCCCATTTACCAAGTTGTTGCCACCCCTGTACCATCGTACGTTCAGAGGCTAAATGCCATCTGCCAACTCCTTCATTTAAGAAGTATTTAAGAAGCGAACCAACTATAATAGCCCATATAAATGTCATCCCAAATTGTGTACCGATCACAATGGATGTGATTAAGTCAGCAGTACCTACCCCTGTTGCTGCTACTACAATCCCCGGTCCTACCATCTTAAGTTTTTCAGCCATTGTTGATGGCGGTGTTAATAAATTGGGCGTTGCATCTAAAGTTGTTGCTGCTACTTGATCCTTTGTATGCGTTTCCATTTGACCCCTCCCCTAACGTACGCATTACGTACAACCGTACGGAATACGTTTTTTTGATAATATAACGATACCAATAACGTTGTTGAATAACAAGAGTTTTCTAAAAATTCCACTAATAAATGGTACTATTCAGCCATTTTGATACATTTTTAAAGATAATCAAAACCCTGTACTATAATAGATTCTAAGGGATACTCCCTTAATAGATTTCTTAATTAAATTGTTTTTAAAATTATTTCTCATCCCTTTATCTTCCTAATTAAAGCTGTCATTAAAGAGGGATTCAGCCAAAAAAACGCAAGAATGTTGATTTAACAACATCCTTGCGTTTTTCACTTTGTCATATTAACGAAACGTTACTATATTCTCAATAAGTTTTGCTACTTCTTGAAGCTTCGGCAAAAATTCTTCTTGTAATTGCTCTTTTGAAACACGTCCAGCATGGACAGAACAATTAATGGCAGCAATGACCTCTCCGTTAGGTTTACGAATCGGTACGGCAACCGATCGAACACCGTTTTCTAACTGTTGATCTACTCCTCCCCATCCTTTTTTTCTGATGCCCATTAACACTTCATATAATTTTTGTTTATCCACAATTGTGTTTTCATTAAATTTTTGAAGCTCAATTTTATTTAAGCGTTCTTTTAATTCATCATCAGGTAAATGAGCAAGTAATACTTGGCCCATAGAAGTTGAAAATGCTGGTAAACGAGATCCTACTTCTAAATTGGTGGACATGATTCTTTTTTTCGAAACCCGCGCAACATAGGTAATCATATCGCCATCTAAAACAGAAATTGAGCTTGACTCCCCGGTTACTTCAACTAAGGATTCCATAAACGGCTGTGCCCTTTGCCATGTGGATACTTGAGAAGAAAGGAATACGGCGCTTAGTTCGATCATTTTCGCCGTCAATGAATAGGCCCCATGATCAGATTTAACATACGCTAAATGTTCTAATGTTAATAAAATCCTTCGTACTGTTGGTCGACTTAAATCAGTCAATTGTGCAATTTCACTTGTTGTAAGGGACTGTCTTTCCACACTAAACGTTCTTAAAATTTGGAACATCCGATCAATGGATTGCACATAGTCTTTACTTTCTTTGAAATTTTCTGAATTTATGTTTGACATCAATAAACTTCTCCCCGTAAGATACTAGTGTACACATAATGTACATTTGTACACATAGCGTACAATATTACTGCTGATTATGCAAACAAATTAATTCAAAAACACAAATTAGATCTAACTAAGGGTAGGGATTTTATATGTCAAAAATCAAAAAGACAATAGAGGATGCGCTATCACCAATTAAAGATGGCGATCAAGTGCTTGTAGGTGGCTTTGGATTAATTGGTGCCCCACTAACTCTAATTGATGGGTTAACAAATAAAGACGTTAAAGATTTATCTATTGTTTCCAACAATTTAGGTGAATCAGGAAAAGGACTTGGCTTACTTCTAAATCAACATAAAATTAAACACGCGATTGGTTCTTATTTTACAAGTAACAGAGATGTTGGGGAATTCTATCACCGTGGGGAGATCCAGCTAACTTTACTTCCACAAGGTACTTTATCAGAGGCATTGCGTGCGGGTGGCGCAGGTATAGGTGGCTTTTATACAAAAACAGCTGCTGGCACTCAATTAGCAGAAGGAAAAGAGCAGCGTGAAATCGATGGCGATCTATACGTTCTTGAAAAACCTATTCGTGGTCAAGTTGCCCTTATTCGTGCACATAAAGCAGATACGCTCGGCAATTTAGTATATTACAAAACAGCACGCAATTTTAATCCATTAATGGCCATGGCTGCAGATTATGTCATTGCTGAGGTAGATGAGATTGTAGAACCTGGTGAACTTGACCCCGAGGCAATCGTTACACCACATTTATTTGTAGACGCCATTATTGAAGCACAGCAAGTACTAACTAAAGAAGGAGTGGTCAGCAGATGACTCTAGTATTATCAAAAGAACAAGTTCAACATTCGATTGCAGCACGTGTTGCAAAAGAAATAGAAGCATCAAGCATTGTGAATCTCGGGATTGGTATTCCAACTTTAGTTGCACAGTATGTGGAAGATTCATCAATCGCCCTCCATACAGAAAATGGTTTACTGGGCGTTACAGACGTAAACGAAGAAGATATTGACCCTAACCTAGTGAATGCCGGAAAATTACCAGTTGGTGAAGCGATCGGTGCTTCATTTTTTGACAGTGCTGCGTCATTTGTAATGATTCGTGGTGGACATGTCGATTATGCTATTTTAGGTGCCCTACAAGTCGATGAAACAGGTGTTATTGCCAATTGGGCTGTTCCTGGTAAAAACATTATCGGTGTTGGTGGCGCAATGGATTTATTAGTAGGCGCTAAAAAAGTAATTGTTACAATGAGCCATACATCAAAGGACGGCTCAAGTAAACTATTAAAAAAATGTACTTACCCAATCACATCGATCCGACAAGTTGATATGATTGTGACCGAATTGGCAGTATTTAAAGTAATCGATGGAACATTATATTTAATTGAGCTAATGAATGGTGCCACTTTAGAAGAGGTTCAACAAAAAACAGAAGCTAGTTTTATCGTGCAATTATAAGAGGAGGAAGATTACATGAAGAATGTTGTCATAGTAGACGCGGTTCGTCTTGCGATTGGTAAGCTAGGCGGTACATTAATCAATGAGCAAGCAGACCATCTTGCAGCTACCGTATTAGAGGCATTAATTGAACGAACAGGAATCGAAAAAGAAGCAGTAGATGAAATCATTTTAGGCCAAGCGAAACAAAGTGCGGACCTTTCCAATGTAGCTCGTGTAGCTTCTTTACGTGCCGACTTTCCTTTCCATATCCCCTCTTATACCGTCCATCGCCAATGTGGTTCTGGACTACAAGCCATTAATAATGCAGTACAACAGATTCAAGCAGGCTTTGGTGACGTAATCATTGCAGGTGGTACGGAATCAATGAGCACAGCACCCTATTATGTAAATGGTATGCGATTCGGTGTTGGTGCCGGTAATGTTCAATTTAAAGATCCGAATGTAGCTAGTCAAGCAGGTTCACAGCCCTATGAACAGTATGGTGATATTACGATGGGTTGGACAGCAGAAAATCTAGTTGAAAAATACGAGATTTCTAGACAAGCACAGGATGAGTTTGCACATGCCTCACAAGAAAAATGCGCAAATGCGATTGAAAAAGGATATTATAAAGAACAAATCGTTCCTTATGTCGTAAAACAAAGAAAATCTGAAATCAATTTTGAACAAGATGAACATCCGCGTCTTTCTGCAGTTGAAACATTAGCAAAACTTAAGCCTGTCTTTAAAGAAGGGGGTACGGTTACTGCTGGAAATAGTAGTGGCCGAAATGACGGTGCGGCAGCGGTATTAGTAATGAGCGAAGAAAAGGCTCTAGCTTTAGGCCTTACTCCGGCAGTCCGTGTTATTAGTCATGCAGCATCTGGATGTGACCCAACGTTGATGGGATTAGGCCCTGTTTTAGCTACAAGAAAAGCACTAGCTCAAGCGAATCTAACAGTTGAAGACTTAGATATTATTGAACTAAATGAAGCATTTGCTGCTCAAAGTATTGCATGTATACAGGAACTCGGATTAGATGTTGATAAAGTAAATCCTAACGGAGGCGCAATTGCCCTTGGTCATCCAATTGGTGCAACGGGAGCAATTTTAATGACAAAACTTATCCATGAATTGAAACGAACAAATAAACGTTATGGCTTAGTCACTCTATGTATTGCAGGTGGTTTAGGTATTTCAACGATTGTTGAGAATATGGATTATGTGCAATCTTAAAAACTGCTAATACATTTGTATAACTTTAAAGTCGATTTTGTATCACCATTTTGTGATTCAATCGGCTTTTTCTATTCCTTTTTTTGCTCAGTTTATTAGGAAAAGGACTAAAGAGTTACCTCTTTAGTCCCAACAATTCAATGATTTGAATAGCTTGTCATTATTCAACTAATTCCATGCAGTTCGTTCACTTACAGGCTTTCTGGAATCACGTGCAGAATTGTTCACCTGCTCTGAATTTTGATTCACATCAAACTCATCACCAAATTCCGCATCATTGTTGTTGGAGTGACGAAGGCGTTGACCTTGATATCTTTCAACTCCATAAACATTTCCATAATAATTGGAACTAGATTTGTTCACGTCGAATTTTGACATCAGTGCCATCCTCCTCATTGATTTGTAATGAAGATAATCGAAAGAGTATTTTTCATTACCTTTTCGATCATCTTCACATGTAGTTTGCACAAATTTCACCGTTTTATTTTAAAATTTTTCGCTTCAATTTAAAAAAGGACTAAAAGGTTTACCCTTTTAGTCCCAACCTCTCAATGTTTTGGACAGCTATTCTTTTATTCGATCACTTCAGATTATTTCTTACGTCCGCCCTCTTTTTGAGGTTTAAACGTTTTACAGCAAGTGTCTGTTGAGTCATTTGCATGTTCTGAAATCATATCGAATTCAAAATCCGAAGCAAACTCTGTAGCTTTGTTTTTGGAGTGGTAATCCATATCTACTTGAATTTTTTCAGCTCCACATAAATTTCCTTCTTTATGGAAAAAACAGTTCGATACAGCACAGTTTACTTCTACATTTGGCATAGCCATCCTCCTCATCGATTGTCTTGAAAAATACAGAAAAGGCACATGGTTTCTTCTGAATTCTTCAACGATATTGTGCCCAATATAGAGTAAATTATTTTGCTTCTTATAACTTTCTTTTTTAATTACATACTATTTCATGAGATAAAAACTTTATGCAATTAGGTCTATTATTTGCTTACAAAATACAGACCAAATTTTAAAAGTAAACAATTAAATATATAGGAAAGTTTATATTTTAGCTTTGTTTTGCAAATCAGCTCATAGATGTAGTGCAAATCTTCCTCTTGTTTTTTCTATAAAATAAAACCTTCTACCCTTCAAAATGCGAACATATGTGCTATAATCTAAGTTATAATCGTCTAGGTAGCTCAAGGGTGGTGTGCTCACTCCCGTTTTTACGGACCCGAGGACAAGTTGCGAGTCATGTCGTGTTGTCCGATTTTGAAAGGGGGTGATGCTTTGTCAGTGTATCAGACATTAATGTTTGCTGTTTCCTTTGCAGCGTTAATTGTGTCGATTTTATCTTTTAGCCAAAAAAAATAACCCATCCTTGAGTTGGCGCTCTGATGGGTTGATCCTATTCATTTGCGATCCCCTTGATGGGACCTACGATTATGTTAGGCTGCTTGATGGTGCAACATCAAGTAGTCACTTTTTAAATTACTCTTATATGAATCTTATTATACATGATTGTTTAACTTTTTTACAAGAAGGCTGGCCAAGCCATCTTTTAAATGGGTTCATTATTCATCGAGCAATCTTTTTAGTTTTTTATCAATATCGTATATTTTTCGAATAAGGACGTCCATTTCGCTTTCTTCTTCCTCATCAGCGCGAAGCTTAGCAAGCAGCGCCTGATCTTTAAAAAGGTTAAATATCGGGTTACTTGGTGTATATTCAGAAAGATGGAAGATCGAAATAAGAATATCCTTTAAAGAAGACTTTAGTTTCACTGCACCTAAAATTGTATTCTCGTAGAAAATTGTTTGTTCATCTTTCAGTTCAATAGGAAGATTCGTCCCTTCTTCGGCAAGGACCACAACAGGTTTGGAGGTGGCGTGTCTAAGTGCAAGTTTGTACATTACAAATGGGTCTAACCCCGTCAAATTCACAATACAAAGGGCATCTTCTATAATTCTTGTAATAATATTTGCACTAATGGTCTTCTTTTCAATCATTCTATGGGTTACATCAATATTCCGCTTTTGAAACCCAATTTCAACTAAAGTTGGTTCAATGACACTAATCATAAGACCTTCTAAGGACTCTCTTAGTTTTTTATTGCTTGGTGTAATAATTAAACATTTTTGTTCTAATTCTGCCATCACTTCCCCCCCTTCCCTGCTTCTAAATAAGGAGATTAACTTGTGGCCTTGCCTAAACAAAAATCCATTTCATAATTTTATACTTAAAACAATATAATTTTTTTATTGAAGTAATATGAATAATATCCTCTTAATTTTTAAATTTCCAAGTAATATAGTGCCATTAACTTAGATTAAAACCATATTTCTCCATTTCCTATATAAACAATCTCATGAATTATTAGCCAATCATTTTTCATCGTTTCCCCTACTCAACACATCATTAAGGTTTACACATACACTATTTTCGCAACTTTAAACATTTCTCGGGAAATATTTTCAAATTCCAGTAAGAAACAGTAAGTATTATGTCGTTGAATGCTCGAATACCGAGGTTAAATGTCATAGACTGTATGATTCTGAATCTGAAAACTCTTTAGCTAAATAGAATACATCACAAAATGTCGAGGAAGGTCATTCACTGTAAAACATAAAAAACATACAAGCTGTAATCTTTACAACTTCTTAATACATTTCGGAAATAACAGGCCCTTCAAGAATTGAAAGTTGACTATTCAACTACAATACTTACTTCGACCTGCCAATTTTCCTTTAAATTGATTGACTTATTATAATACTTTTAAATTTGGGTTTACGCTAAACACCCCTTGTATTCAATCATACTTTCAATTAGTATTAAAAATGTTCGCTTTTTCATCTCACTAGCAACAATCATCAATTAATAAAACGTCTATTCATTTCAATGGAATGAGTAGACGTTTTTTATCCGTAGGAAATACGTTAATTGTGACCAAAACTCAAAAAGAGGCTCTGTAAGGAATTTTTGGCCGGGGTATAACAGATTTACCCTAAAGTAAATTTTTCGAACTGGATAGACAGTAGTTTTCCGTCATCTTAAAATTTTTAACTTGTTAATCGGAATCTGCTCTAAAGGCTAGCGAATCGACCGGACCTATCCACATCCAGTTAGTACAATTCTTTCGCAATCGATATTTATTTATCCACAAATAGTCTTTCTACTTCAGTATTTATCTTTTTTTATCCACAGAAATATGAATTTCTTTCGGAATTATCAAAATTATTATCCACATATCCTAGATATACACACCTTCATCCACATCATCCACTTGTATCACGATAGAAAACCCTAAAAATCCTTATATTTTCGATTTTTTATCCACATTTGAAACGTTTCAAATAGCAAAGTAAAAATCTTATCCACATTCATTTACTTGATTAATTTTCTATCCACAAGCTCTGGTTTTGCACACTAATAAATAGGAATTGGAACAATACAAAAACGCCATTTCCCTTTCAAGAAAAATGGCGTTTGAAAATAAAATTGATTGTCGATTCGAGTCCACATTCTCTGTGTGCCCTATTTAAATCAATTCCCTAGTATACAATTGGGCTCAATACCCCCTATAATATATACTTTTTGTCTCACTTTAAAATTAATAACCCTCAAGTTAGTTTAAGTTTTCTAATTCTCTTCCTAGTAACTTTGCAAGCTCAAGCATACCGAATTGCTGTGCTAATTCTTCGGCGTCGGAGTTGTAGT
This sequence comes from Ureibacillus composti, assembly GCA_030348875.1. GTDB lineage: Bacteria > Bacillota > Bacilli > Bacillales_A > Planococcaceae > Ureibacillus > Ureibacillus composti. Next base: position 382,015 of record JAUCEP010000002.1, on the reverse strand, counting down.
TCGTGTTTGTGTTGACATCGTATGTATACACAGTGCCCTCTTCATCAACAACAAATTCAATGCCTGCCACATCAATGCCGTTCTCTTTAAGGAATTTTTGATATTTCTCAATTAATTCTGTATGTGGATTTTCGACAATTCTAAATTTCATTTGATCTTTTGGCTCTTCACCGACCGGGCAGAATAAATCCCCAATTTGACATGCATCTGCCGGGCATAACTCAAAGCCTTCCGAAGTATCAACTCGTACAGAATAAACATACTCTCCACCAACAAATTCATTTCGCGTAATTGATTGGTCTGGTGATTTTATATATTGTTGTACAAGTGTGATGCCATCAACTGGTTCTTCAAAGTTCGAGCTATCCAAATGTTCTTGTAAAGCTTCTAGAGAATAAAATAATTGTACTCCTAACCCTTTTCCAGCGTGATTATGTTTTGTGATGAAAGGAACGATATTTAATGCTTTTGCAGCTTCTACTATTTGTTCTTTTCCAACTGCTGCGACTGTTTTCGGAACGCGGATGCCATACTTCTCTAATTGCGTATATTGTTTAACTTTACTTAATTCAAGTCGAAGTGCATTGCTCCCATTTAATACACGCTTTCCGTGGAATTCCAACCAATCAATAACTGCACCTGTTAATTCTGGCGCATAACGATGGTTCCGTGTATGTGATGAAGCACTCATGCGGTTATAAAATACGCCTTCTGGTGGAGCTTCGTTTATGTTCACAATACCTTGATCTAAATGCCATGTTTCATAAGGTAAATGTAACTCTTCTAATCTCTTTGTTAGATGTACTGTCCAATCATCATTTTCATGGATTACATAGATTTTTTTTGTCATTCTTGGAAGCTCCTCTATATAAACGTTATCTTTATTTCTTCTCATAACTATAATTGGTCATTTAATAACCTACAAAACCACTTTATATTATTGGCTATTATTAAGTCAATACACAACAACTTTACGTTTCTAATCAATATCCCTTCAATTTACCACTAATTGCTTATAAATCCGTTTTACTCTTTTTAATTGTGGTTCTGTTAGGTAAGGTTCTCTTTCTCTTAAAACATTTAGAAATGGCTCTTTATTTTCATTCGTTACGGCTGTTAATGTACTTTCTGCATGCTGGGGAACTTCTTTCGATCTACAGCTTTTTAAATGCTCGAGTAAATAAGGAAAGATTATTTCGTTATTTTCTTTATTTACCGCTGCTAATTTAGCAAGTGTTAGTATTCCCTTATCCACTGTGATGACTGACCCTACCTTAATTGCAGAAAGAATCGTTTTTAAATGTTCCATTAATATATTAGGTGTTAGTGGAGCAATAATAGCAAGAGCTTGCATGGCACCCCAAACCATTCTATTATTTCTACTCTTAAGTAAATCAATAAAAACTAGTGCGTGCTCACAAATAAATTCCGGATTCAGCGCACCAATTTCATAAGCCACTTTGATGCAATCTTGTTGAATCTTTTTATCTTTATTAGCTAAATTTTCTATTACTTCACGTATCCCCTCAATGTTGTGACTATTCACCAGTTCATGAGCAAGTTCGATATTTGGTTGTTCTTCTCTAGACTGAAGTTGACTCGCTAGTTTGTTAAGTACTGTCATGTTTTATTCCCCTTATTTTGTTACATTAATCTTCTATTAATATTCCTCAACGTGCAAGTTGTAAACAGTTCTCACACATAAAAAAGGAGACAATCCAATTTTTCGAATCGCCTCCTCATAAGTAACTTGTATTAACTTCATACTCTACCCTACCTGAAATATCTGTAAATTGGCCGACGTGTAAACTACTCCTGCTGGAAGTTGTGCTACAAGCTCTACAACATCTCCTTTTAATAGTGAGAATAAAACTGAAATGGAAAGTGGCCCGGAAATTGATGATTGTGTCAACGAAGCTGCAATCGTAATTGAATCATTTACCATTAGTTCAAAACTAGCGGGAATGTTAGTTTGAACCATCGCATGTAAAGCAACCGAATAATTGATTTGATAAACTCCTGATTTATTCATTTTTAACCCTTTAGATGTTAGTGACACATCTTCATGCAGAGGTCCAGCAATTTGAAATTTGACGATTCCACTTTTATCGCTACCTTTTAGTGTATAGGCAAAGCCAAATAATTGATGATGATTACTCTGAGGCGGTTCTGGTTTTGGATGATCGTGTGAATGGTCATCCGGGTGGTTGTGAGGATGATTGTCTTCATCGCCCCCATAATCTTCACCTTTTAGTTCAATTGCCGGCTTAAGGGCAATATCTGGCACTGGTTTCAATTCAGGTTCCGGTTTTGAGCATAATTCTGTTTTAGAGCACGACTCCATTTCCGAACTGGATTCTGACTTTGAGCTCGACTCTACCTTCAAACACGATTCCATGTTTGGAGTTGACTCAGATTTTGAACTTGACTCCATTTTCGGGCTTGATTCAGTTTTTGAGCTAGACTCTAACTCTGGTTTTGGCTCTTCCTCTTTATGTTCTTTTTTATCCTCATGATCCTTCTGTTCTTCTGATTTAGATACGTGCTGTTTCTGATTGTCGTCATTTGGCCAATATTGATTGTGCCTTTCTTGTATTTCTAATAGTTTCTTAAGTTTGCGGTTTAAATAATAGATTTCACTTTTTAGGTCCTCCAGTAATTCGCTGTCCCCATTGGCACACTGTAAACATTGCTCCTCATGTAACTCCATTAATTTTTTGATTTTACGATTAATGATGCGTTGTTGCTTTTTAATCTCGGACATAGATTGGTACATTTCGTAGGACACCCCCTGCACTCGATTGAATCGAAATAGCTCTCGAATCATCTGGTTCTTTTCGGGAATAATCAATTTCATAAGCCCAGTCCCCAGCATCATCGATATCAACTTCAGACAGGACGAATCCACTTAATGTGTCTCCGATAAAAATGGTCACAGTTATACCAGGTCCCTCCATAGTAGAAGTACCTGACACCTTCCAATGAGAAACTTCTGTTCGATACTCCGCGCGCGTCACCGTTAAGGAGTCTGGGACTGGCTCAACTTTCACCGTATCAGTCGAAGTGCTGTTTTGACCTTTCACAGTTAGCTCAAACCAAAGACTTGCGAAATAGTCCGGAAATGTAAAGACAAGCATCGGTTGATTGGTGTTATATAATTTAACCGGAGGACCTGAAATTTGTCTCCATTGATAAGACGTAATATCACCTGTTGAATCTGTACCATCTAAAATGACTCTTGATGAGATCTCCACTTCTCCTTTTATGTGTACATGAGCTTCCACAGGATCAGTCGGGGGAACTAAGTCACGAACAACTACTGGTACAGTTGTACTTCCACCTTTAGAAGAAATCACTGTAATTGCTGGTGGAATACTAATAGTTCTAATTGCTAAAACTCCATCTTCAGGTATTAAGATATCTCCCTGCCCAAAGTCTGCAACCTTTAGAGAAACTGGATATACAGTATCACTAGATGACCCTGTAACAGTAAGGATGTTAGTTTCTCCATCATAATGAGCAGTTGCTAAAATAAAGTCTACTATTTTTGATTCACTAAAACTTGGAGGTTCATCGCTTACATTTACTACGGATACCGTATTGGGAGGCAATCCACTACTGTAAAAGATACGTGCATAATATAGTCCTTCTTCTCCCTCTAACTTTGCAAGTTCTATTCCACTCCCAGTCACTTCAATTTGTTGAGGTTCGTCATCTGATTTTGAAAAAATATCAAGATAGCCTCCGCTATCATCACTTTGTGTGTAAGTTGTTCTCGTAGCTTCTACACCTGATACTGTAGAAATCTTTCCTGTTAGCCGAAACTGTTTCGTTTCAATACAATGATTAGGATCAAGACCTGGAGTTGTTGAACAGTCTACTGAACCTACTCCTATTTCAGGGCCTTCTATTCTAAATATATTTTGTGGCTCCCCGAATTGATCAAATAAAGCACTTCCGATGACAGGATGTGTTTCATTTAGGTCTCCGATATATCCATTAGGAGTAACAGGTTCTATATCGGGGGCCCAGCGTAAAAAACAACACAAATCTAGCGGTAATTCGAATTCTCTTTCACGAAAACTTTGTATTTCTTTTGTGAAATTTATTTCTCCCATTTCACCTTCATTTCTGACCTCTGCGATACAGTGTTCGTTACCGTATGGGTGGGTCACGATATACTCGTAGCCTGGTTGTAACCCTGACACCTTAATACTCAGACGGGCAAATACAATCTGTTCACCATCTTGCGGTTCTTCATTCATAAAAGAAGCACCTAGCGAAAGAACAAGCCGCGCTTTTTCGCCTATTCCCGTTTGCATTTCTGCCTCTGCAAGAAAATAATAAGCCTCATTTGGAAAATTATGAGGAAAGGAAACTGGCTTTGTTGGATCAGGTAAGTCATTTGGTGTAATACGGGAAAACGGATCATTAGGATCTGTATTCAGCATGAGCCGAACACCATTTTCGTCTTTATACCAAGAAGGAAAACCGTTTTGCGAATTGATTGGACCAACCTTCATTTTATTTCTCCTTTAATTATGGTCGGGGTAAGAATAGTGCTATTTGAAATTTCGCCGATGCTAACTAGTTATTTTACTCAGTTTATGAAACATTACTTATGATTGTTAAAGGAGTTAAGGAGTGTTTTCCTCCCCATTTTTTCTTTTAAAAATCCGCATTTACCTGTCCATCCATAACCTCTATTCAAAAAATGAAATATTTAGATAATTATTGACATGAAAATGACTAGAATGGTATATTTTATGTAGTTTTTCCATTGTTCAAAATACTTTTCCACATTATGAAAAAATAAATTATAAAATTAAGTCTTCCTGTATCCTACTATTAAAGAAAAAGGTGATTAGAATGAAAAAGCTAAAATGGAGTACACCCGAACAACTACGATCATTATTATGTGAATTAGTCAGCTGGGATAGCCAAACACATACCGAGGGAGAACGAACATTCCCTATTAAACTAGAAGAAAAATTATTAGAGCTAGATTATTATCAACAACATCCAAATTACTTATCTCTACACGACGTCGATCATGGTAGAAAATTTGTTTCTGCTTTTTATAAACATCCTGAAGCAACAGAAACCATTGTATTAATTAGTCATTTTGATACGGTACAAACTGAAGAATATGGGGATCTCCAACCGTTAGCATTTCAACCTGAACTTCTGACAAAAGAGTTATATGAGCGTAGACATGACTTAAAAGAGGACGTTAGGAGAGATTTGGAATCTGGGGAATTCTTATTCGGTCGCGGTACTATGGACATGAAAATGGGCCTTGTCCTTCATATGTCTCTAATTGAAAAAGCCATTGCGGAAGACTGGCCAATCAACCTTGTCCTTATTACAGTTCCGGATGAGGAAGTTAATTCTGCAGGAATGCGCGCTGCAGTGGAAGTACTAACTTCATTACGTAATCAATATGGCCTTACGTATAAGTTATTCCTAAATGGTGAACCTTCTTTCACTCAAAAACCGGGCGACTTAAAGTACTATATTTATAGCGGAAGTATTGGGAAGATTATGCCAGCTGCTCTTTTCTACGGGAAGGAAACACATGTAGGAGAACCTTTAAAAGGTATGACGGCAAATTATATGGCCTCTTACCTTACTCAGCTAATGGAATGGAATCCATTATTCCGTGAAACGGATCGCGGTGAGGACACTCCTCTACCGGTGTCACTACAACAAAAGGATTTAAAATTACAATATTCTACACAAACTCCATATCGCACTGTTGCACTTTATAATGTATTTTTGATGAAAAGAACAGCTAGCGATGTAATGAATTTGTTTGAGCAAGTTGCTAAAGAAGCAGCAGACAAGTGTAATAAAGATTACCAAGCCTTATGTGCCCGTGAACAAATAGATGCCATTGGCGAAGTACGTGTCATGAGGTATCAAGAACTTTTAGATTATGCAAAAAATAAATTAGGTCACGAACAGGTAGAACAACTAATTCAAGAGGTTTTAAATAATGAAGAATGGGATGAAAGAGATAAATCACTTAAAGTTGCTGATCATTTAATGATTCGCTGCAAAGAACTAGCTCCATCCATTATTTTATTATTTGCACCGCCTTACTACCCTGCGGTTAACTCATCAGATGATACATTAGTTCAAGAAACAATTGAGTTAATGAAGACTGTTTCCTTAGAAGAGTTTGGTGTTCAAGTGAACCAAATCCACTATTTTAATGGATTAAGTGATTTAAGTTATGTAAACTATCAAGACGAAGGTGAAGGATGGACAGCATTTGAACAGAACACACCTATTTGGGGTAATGCTTACACGATTCCATTCAAAGAAATGGCCGAACTACAAGCACCAGTACTAAATATTGGTCCATTTGGATTGGATGCACATCAAATTTCAGAACGCTTGCATATAACAAGCGCCTTCGTTCATACACCTGTGTTACTTGAAAGAGTCATAAAGAACATGTTTCAAAACGAAGAAGGAAAACTAAAATTGACTACTATTTAAACTGAATATACCGGTCATCTTCAATATAAAAAAGAAGCGAACAATTTGCTGTTTGCTTCTTTTCTTATTTATAAACTTACCCATTATATCCTAAGTTTTTAGATATCCGTTTTCCTGTATTGATTACTTTTTCTATTAGAAATTCTAATCGCTCATCCTTTAAATTAAAACTGACACAGCCAATACTAACGGCTCCCTCAACATCCCCTGAACGGTTTATAATAGGTGCAGCAACTGCAACCGTCCCTTCAGTACGCTCACCCCGGCTTATGGCATAACCATTTGTTTTTACCTGGTGAAGTGTTGCCCAAAATCCAGGTCGATCATCTTCAGGAATCAAAGTATTCACAATGTTTTCAGTCTCTCGATAAGGCATATGAGCTAGCATCGTTTTATTAGCAGCACCAATATTCATGGGAATTCTTGAGCCAATCTTATCAAAAAAGCGAATTGGATTATCCGGACTATCAATTCGTTCAATAATTAAAGATTCCAACCCCATTGGTTTATTAAAATAGATACTTTCATTCACTTGCCGCATCAGTTCTTCCATTTCCACTTTGATTTGGCTTGTTATATCAATTGAATCATACATTTGCAAACCATATTCTAACCAAATCGAACCAAGACCATATTCTTTTGTTCTCGAGTCTTGTTGTATTAAATCGTGTTCCTCTAAAGACTTTAACAGCCGATGTATTGTACTAACCGGAAGCTCACATTCTTTCGATAGTTCGGTTATGGAAAGCCAGTTTTCATTAGATTTTGATGCTAACACTTTTATAATGTTCATTGCTCGATCGATTGATTGCACGGGAGTCACCGCTTCCTTCTCGTTTATTGGGGACTTACTTTTATCAACTTCTATTTCCGTTACATGATTTATAATTCCACTATATAGAATATTATACCTTACATAAATAATTATTTAAGCTAATTTTTCTTACCTTTGCACCTAGTATACTTATCCCGCCACCACCTATCACTTTTTTAGAATAATTACTGGAGGCTTTTAAATTGTTAACAACAAAAAAACCCATGCATTTTAGCACAGGTTCGTATCTTCCTACTATTTAATTCACATGTTTTCTAGATTTAAAATTTACTCCACCTGCAATAATTGTAGGGTTGCATTTGTATATCGATAGCCCTCTGGTAAGTCAGCTACTAGTTTAACTACATCCCCCTCTAATAACGAAAACAATAAAGTAGATGCCAAATGTTGAGAAGCTGTTGTCTCTAACATCGATGGCTGAACTTGTATTTCATCATTTACATCTATACGGAAACTTGCAGTGCTTGTTGCACTACCAGCGTCTACTGTAGCCGTATAGCTAATTTGGTACAGTCCTGTTCTTAAAACTTTCAACCCTTCTGGCGTTAACTCAATCTCATCATGGCGAGGCGTCACAATTTCAAATCTGACCGTACCACTTTCATTGCCACCTGATGTTGTATAGGCATATGCATATGCAGGAGCTAGTAAAACGGGTGGTGTTGGTGGATCTGGGTCAGGCTTCGGACACCTACAATGACAAGGCTTTCTGGAGCAATCACAATAATCCATTAGTTCCTTTAGTCTCTTATCTAAAATAAACAGTTGTCTTTTCAGGTCTTTCATTAAAATTTGCTCTTCCTCGTAACAATCACAAGAATAGTCATCGAACATTTTCATAAGTTCTTGTAACTTACGATATACCATTCTTTGTTGTTTCTTAATTTCGTACATTAATAGGTACATTGAGTAGTGTCCCTCCTGAACTAGATTTAATCGAGATCGCTCTTGTTGCGTCAGGCTGCACAGCAGAAGGCTCAACACGGTATTCCCATTCACCTAATGCATCTACTGGAACTTGTGCGAGGATCACACCATTTAATGTACGCCCAAGGTAAATCGTAATTGTCACACCTGGCCCAGATACGCTAGATGTACCTGAAATTCTCCATTCTGAATCACGTGTTCTGAATTCCACACGGTCAATCGTTAGATTATCCGGTACTGTTGAAATAACCACAGTATCTGATCCACTTCCTCCGGGACCAGAAGCAGTTAACTGGAATTCTATAGGCTCAGTTGATCGAGGGAATATAAACGTTGTTGTCGGTGAATTTGGATTGGACAGTACTACCTGTGGACCAGAAATTTGCGACCATTGGAATGATGTAACCACTCCTGTAGCACTACCACTTAACGTAACAAGTGAACCTTGTTGAACTGTTTGATTAGGACCTGCATTAGCAATCGGTGCTGGTACTTCATCAATTACTTCAACTGCTACAGAATCGCTACTAGGACCACCTTCTCCGAATACTGTCAGCTCAAATATAAGTGGACTGTCAGGAGGCGTCGGAGTATTTGGGGCAGTAAAAGTTGGTGTTGCAGTGTCTGCACCCTCTAATTCAACCACAATGCCTGAAGTTTGTACCCACTGATAACCAGTAATCGGTCCCGATGAACCCCTTCCATCAAGTGTTACTTCTGCACCGATTATGACTGTTTGATCGGCTCCAGCATTTGCTACGACCCCAGTTGGAGGAGTTTCCGAACCATTAATCGTTACAGGGATTGTCACACGTCCCCCTTCAGATGATGTAATCGTAACTCTAGGCGGAACTGTAAAGGTAATCCTTGATACTGGGATGTCTAACTCACCTTCTCCGTAATCCTCTACTTTAAGCAGAACATTTCGGAAAGTATCGCTTGATGTAGCCGTAATTGTCAGGGTATTTGTATCATTATCATAGTTTGCTACAGCAGTAATAAAATCAACTGGTTCAATTTCACTTACGCTTGGTGGAATATCACTCTTATTTGTAACAGTTAAAGTACTAGGCGGGTTTTCTCCAACAAATCCTAGTCGAGCAAAATAAAGTCCATTTGCTCCTTCCAGAATAGTCGGATTTACTCCATCCGCAGTTGCTTCTATTACTTGAGGCGTAACATCAGGATCAGAAAAGGCGAAGACATCAATAGACCCACCCGTTACATCACTTTGTGAGTAAGTAGCACGTGTAGTTTCAACACCTGAAACGGTAGATATTTTCCCAGCTACACTAAAGAGTCTTGTTTCGATCATGTCAGGATTATCTCCTACTTGATTGGGCGAATCAATCCCAATACCAGGTCCTACAATTCTAAATACATTCTCTGACACTTCACTTCCAATAACTTCATGAAGTATATTAGGATCACCTATATATCCCGAAGGAGCAGCAGGAGGTATACTAGGGTCCCATCGTAAAAATGGATCTATTTTACTCCTCGTAGCTAATTCAAAATTCCCACCATTTAAGCCTCCAATATCTTGAGTGAAATTAATTTCTCCTCCTCCATCTCCATCATCCTCAGCAACGAAAGTATTCTCACCATACGGATGAGTCACGATATAGGTTGCACCTGCCACAAGTCCTGCCACTCGAATACGCACGCGGCCAAATACAATTTGTTCTCCTATAGCCGGTTCATCATTTACAAATGCTGCTTCCAAAGCCAAAACAAGACGCGCTCTTTCGCCAGTTCCCGTTACCATTTGCGCTTCAGCGGTAAAGTAAAATGCTTCTTCCGGAAAATTGTCAGGAAATGATACGGGTTGCCCTGGATTTGGTATATCTGCAGGAGTGATCACGTTAAATGGATCATTCGGGTCTGTATTCAACATGAGCCGTAGACCATTACGATCCTTATACCAAAGAGGAAATCCATTGAGAGCATTTATTGGTCCAACTTTCATAGAATTCTCCTTTATTATTTAATAAACTAATAGATTTATGGATTGAATTTCCTACCTCTATTAATTGTTTTCATAACATTCTATGAACTTTTTTTAATGGTAGTTAAACGGATGTACTAGGTTATTCATATTTTTAGTGGGATTTTTGTGAGGATTAAGTATGTAAAATGCCTATCATTTCGTCTAGCGTGATAATAGCCTGTTTTTGCATCTTACATGAAGCCATTGGGATGGTTCGCGACTTTAGTAGATTTAATCTCAAATTTTGAAGGTTTATCGGCGTTGTGAGTAATTCTCATAAGAATCTAAAACTCAACTTACTTATATAATTCAAAGGCTCGTACTATTTTACTTGTTATTATCACGGTCAATAAGCTGAATTTTTTATCCTTTTAACAAAATCAAACATTTCTCGGGAAATATTTTGGTAAAAGTCTCGTATTTTGTCGTAAAGCTGTAGTCTAGGCACTTATTTGTCACCACAGCTCTAACACGCCTTAATGTTTCTTTACTCTGAAAGCAATGTTCCACTAAAAAAGCTGACCTAAGAGAGTGTGTTTCTCTTTAGATCAGCTTGAGTTTCATATTAAATTGCTACTTCAGTTTTATTTAATAGTTTCTCAGAAGGTATATAAGGTAGGTCATGTGCTTCTGCCACTTTGTCATACGTAATTTGACCTTCAAGTGTGTTTAATCCTTTTAATAGAGCTGGGTCATCTAATAATGCTTTTGCATATCCCTTATTCGCAATTTGTAATGCATACGGAATTGTAACGTTTGTTAATGCAACAGAAGAAGTTTTTGGCACTGCACCTGGCATATTTCCTACCGCATAATGAACCACACCATGTTTCAAATATGTTGGGTTATCGTGCGTTGTTACGTGATCAGCCGTTTCAAAAATACCACCTTGGTCAATCGCAACGTCTACTACAACAGAGTTTTCTTCCATTTTGCTAACCATTCTTTCTGTTACAAGCTTAGGTGCTTTTGCCCCTGGAATTAATACTGCACCAATAACTAAATCAGATTTCGCCACTTGTTCTTCGATATTGTATTCATTTGAAACTAATGTAGAAATTGCAGTTCCAAAAATACTATCTAATTCGCGTAGTCTTGCTGGATTCACATCAAGCACAGTTACGTCTGCCCCTAGACCTACAGCGATTTTCGCCGCGTTGTATCCTACAACACCGCCACCAATTACTGTAACTGTCGCGCGTTTTACACCTGGAACTCCCGAAAGTAGGATTCCTTTTCCACCATGAGTTCTTTCAAGTAACTGAGCACCAATTTGGGCTGCCATGCGTCCCGCCACTTCACTCATTGGTGTTAATAATGGGAGTGAACGGTTTTCTAATTGGACTGTTTCATACGCAATACTTACTACCTTTTTCTTTTGTAACTCTAGTGTTAATGGAAGATCTGCTGCAAGGTGAAGATACGTAAACAAAATAAGTCCTTCGCGGAAATATTGATATTCTTGTTGAATTGGTTCTTTTACTTTAAGGACCATATCTGCTTCCCAAGCTTCTTTTGCCGTTTCAACGATTGTTGCACCTGCTTGTTCATACAATTCATCTAAAAAGCCTGATTGCTTTCCAGCATTTCGTTCCACGATGATTTCATGGCCTGCGTTTGCTAACATTTTTACCCCTGCTGGAGTGATTGCTACACGATTTTCTAATACTTTAACCTCTTTTGGAATTCCAATTTTCATACGATTATCCCCTTTGTTGTGTTTTAATAACTAGTTTTTGTGTACTTCTTGTATTTACTAAATGTAACTGTGTTTATTTCAGTTTGTTAATCGCATCCACTAATGTGTTCAGAACGATTTCAATATCTTCTTCTGGAATACTTAATGGTGGTGACAATTGAAGGACATTGTTAAAGCCAGCAACTGTTGTTCCATTTTTCCCAATGATTACGCCATTTTCTTTACATGATGCAACTACTTGATTTACTAATGCCACATCTAAAGGTTCTTTTGTTGTTCGGTCTTTTACTAACTCAACACCAATAATCAGACCTTTTCCACGTACATCTCCAACATATGGATGATCATTTAAAGCATTTTGTAGCTTCTCAATGATTTCTGCGCCTTTTTCCGCTGAACGTTCATATAACTTTTCATTTTCCATGATTTCAAGGTTCTTTAATGCCAACGCACATGAAGCTGGGCTACCCCCGAATGTATTTACGTGACGGAAGAAATCATAATTTCCGCTCTTCGTAAATTCTTCATAGATCTCACGTTTTACCGCTGTTGCTGATAATGGTAAATAAGCACTTGTAAGTCCCTTTGCCATCGTAATAATATCTGGCTTTACATCATAATTCATGAAGCCAAATGGTTTTCCTGTACGACCAAAACCACAGATTACTTCATCGACAATCATCAATGCACCATGTTTTTTACAAACTTCTTCTACACCTTTTAAATATCCTTGAGGCGGAACTAATACTCCCCCACCCGTAATAATTGGCTCTAAAATCATTGCCGCAACCGTTTCGCTAAATTCCCAAGTCATAAGGTTATCTACATCTTTTACACTTGGAATTTCTAATACATCTGTGTACTCATCTTCATTTCGACGATAAGAGTCTGGTGGTGTTACATGAAGGAAACCAGGTGCTAATGGTTCATATTTATATTTACGCTCTGCTTGACCTGTAGCTGCTAGAGAGCCCATTGAGTTCCCATGATATGCGCGATAACGAGAAACAATTTTATAACGAGATCCTTCTCCTCTTTGTTGGTGATATTGTCTAGCAATCTTAAAGGCTGTTTCATTTGCTTCGGATCCACTGTTCGAGAAGAAGATGACATAGTCACCACCAAGCATTTCGTTCAGCTTTTCTGCCAGTTCAATTGCAGGCACATGCCCTTGAGAAAGAGGTGTATAGGCATTTTTTAATAGTTGTTCATATGCCGCTTGAGCAAGTTCTGGGCGGCCATAACCAACATTTACACAGAAAAGACCAGCCATTGCATCGATATATTCTTTTCCATCTACATCTGTAATGCGTGCACCACCTGATTTTTCTACCACAAGTGTTGCATTGGGATTATATGGTTTCATGGAATGCCAAACGTATTTTTCATCTTTGCTTAATAACTCTTTTCCAATGTTCGTATCTAACATTTGCCCACGCTCCTATTCTTAAGTAACGCGCTACGACTCACACCTGTATTTTCTCTAGAAGTCTAGTAATCTGTAACGCTGTATTATTAAGTCCATTATGAATTGTTCCCTCATTCTTTTCATTTAACAAAACGTAAAATAAATTTGCTTAATTCATACACAACGTTAAAGAACATAATCATAAACAATTTAAAGCCTAATCCTAAAGAATGTTTAGTGTGGGGTTAGTTCATGCAATAAAAAAACCTTTTACGTTAAAGTTAGAAAAGAGCTGTCACACAAACTATTTAATGCAATACAGGAGTTCAATTAAAAATTACATACCATACTCCTCTACCAATCTCATCTGTTTGTATATTCATAAAAGAATGAAAATTTATATTTGTAAACACTACGAAAAACAATTATAGAACCGATATATTAATAAGTGAGGTGTAACTGCATAACCCAACTTACTATTTTTCAAATAAACAAAGGGGAATTTCAACATGAAAAAACTAAGACTTCCTAAGCTTAGAAATCTTCGGCCAAAATTGATTTTTGCATTTGCTTTTATTTTAATCATACCATCCATCATCATTGGAACACGGTCGTATATAGCAGCAAAAGATGCAATTAACAATGAACTCATAAACGGCATCGAAGATAACTTAAACATTTTAAACATTTCAATTGATAACGCCATTGAACCAAAGATTCATGACGTCGGCAAAATTTCTAATCAATTTAATGCCACAAACCTACAGAAAAAAAATACAAAAGAAATTGAAGAATATTTAGGACAATACCTTGAGCTACATCCAGAAATAGAGGCAATATATATTGGCCTTGCAGATGGCTCCCTTGTTATTCCCAATGCAGAAGTTGGGGAAGATTTTGATGCTAGGGAAAGAACTTGGTTTAAAGAAGCAATGGCTCAAAAAGGACAAGCAGTCATTTCAGACCCGTACGTATCTGTCACAACAAATGAAGTAGTTGTTGCAGTCTCCCAAAGTACAGGTGATGGTGCAGGTGTCATCGGAATCGATTTAAAAATGAGCTACCTTCAGGAGATCACACAACTCATAAACATTGGTCGAGAAGGATATGCGTTAATATTAGATAAAAACGGGAATTACATTGTCCATCCTGAAAACGAACCCGGGACAGAGGCAAAAGAATCCTTCTATGAAAATATGTATAAAGAACAATCTGGTAGTTTTGAATATAATTTAGCTGGCCAAGAGAAATTAATGAAGTATACGACAAATGAACTAACAGGGTGGAAAATTGGGGGTAATATATACACTTCCGAAATTAGCGAAGCAGCTTCCCCTATTTTACATGCCACGTTAATAGTAATTGTCATCGCACTAATTGTTGGCGGCTTAATGGTTTATTTAATTGTCCGCTCTATTGTAGCGCCGATTAAGGATCTGAAAGAAAAAGCAATTACAATTAGTAATGGTGATCTTACGCAATCCATTAAAGTTAGAACAACAGATGAGATTGGTCTATTAGGACAAGCCTTCATCGGTATGCAAGAAAACTTAAAATCACTTTTACGCAAGGTAGAACAAAATGCTGAACAAGTGGCCGCTTCTGCTGAAGAATTATCTGCAAGTTCAGAAGAAACAAGTGCAGCAACTGAACAGGTCTCAACATCTATCCAACATGTATCTGCTAGTGCAGAAAAGCAAAAAGAAAGCATGGACACAAGTGTTCTTTCCTTAAAAGAAATATCCGATGGGGCTATTCACATTGCTCACTTCTCTTCCGAAGTGACTGAACTTACACAAGATGCATCAAAAAAGGCACTATCAGGTGGTGAGTCTGTTGGGAAGATCCTCAATCAAATGGAATCAATCCATGATTCTGTCTCGAAATCTAATAAAATGATTCATTCATTGACAGAGCGTTCTAAACAAGTGGATTCAATATTAAAAATCATTACTGGTATTGCTGAACAAACAAACCTTCTCTCTCTAAATGCTTCAATTGAAGCAGCAAGAGCTGGAGAACATGGAAAAGGCTTCGCGGTTGTGGCCAATGAGGTGAAAAAGTTGGCAGAACAGTCCCGAGAATCGGCAAAAGATATTCAAGATATTATTTCAGCAATTCAAAACGATACGGAAAATACAGTTAAAATCATGTCACACGTTACGCAAGAGGTAAACGATGGCGTGGAAATTTCAAATGAGGCGGTAACGCAATTCTACGGAATTATCGAAACGATGAATAAAGTAACACCTCAAATGGAAGAGGTTTCGGCAACGGTAGAACAGGTATCTGCTTCCATACAGGAAGTAACTGAACGTGCAAATCAAAATGCATTTATTGCACAGGGAAATGCGGCAGCATCTGAAGAGGTAGCTGCATCTGCAGAACAACAACTCGCAGCAATGGAGGAAATCTCAGCTTCCGCACAAGCTTTAACAGAAATGGCGGAAGAGTTACAAATCCTGATTTCTAAGTTCAAATATTAGGCAGCGCACGAGTGAAAATTAAATAACGTAATTAATTATAAAAGGACATTACCTATGATTAAATTCATTAGTAATGTCCTTTCCTCTAGTGTTAATCATCTTTAGTTCAACACTATTCACCCGGTTCATAACGTTCTTTATTTAGTTCTAATCTTCTAATCTCCAACTCTATCTTTTTTTCTTCAAGCTCTAATTGTTTCTTCTTTACATCATTGTCTTGTTTCTTAACGTATCCATAATAGATAAGAGAAAACCCAACGATTATTGTAATGTAAAAAAAGAAATCCAAATGATTTCACTCCTCATCAAGATTATTTACTTTTTAAAACTAGTTAAATATACGAAGAAGCATTGAAAAAGGTTCAATTTTCTTCGCTTTATGCTCGAGCACAATGAGCAACATTGGGACGAATGCGCTCCGCTTTTCTATTAGACCTTTGTCATGAACTTCCGGGATAACAGCATAAATTCCAATGCTAAACGTTTCTCCCCAGCCATAAAGTCCTCCCCTATTAAACTTTCAATCTTACGAATACGATGGTATAGCGTTTGCCGAACAATGAATAATCGTTTTGCAGTTTCCTGCTTTGAACCATTCGTCTGCAAATAGACTTCCAATGTATCAATTAATTGGCCATTATATTTTTCATCAAACTCCAATAACGGTTGTAAATATTCATTTACCATTTCTTTTAAATCTGTATGTCTTTGCATTTGATAAATTAGCCGGAACAAATGAAGATCATCATAAAAGTAGGAAGTAGTTTGAACCTTTCTCGAAATATATAAAGTATCTAACGCAGTTAAATAGCTTTCCCCAATAAGATGAACCTGATCCACTAATCGCCCAACAGCAAACTTAAAGTCAAAGGCATCTTGATTCGTTAACAAGTCTGATTGTTCGATCTTATTCAGCCCTTCTTCTACTCTTTCCTTCATCGTGTTTCGCTCACGTTTATTTAGAAGAATAAATATTAAATACTTATTTTTCTCTACAACAAAGGAATAAAAGCCGTATTGATCAAAAATCGATTTACAATATAATTTTAAATACGTTCGATCGAGTTGGTGATTAGGTTTGTTTTCAGAAATTGACGTAACCACAACTGTACAACCTTTATGCTCATAGTTTGTCCATTGCGATAAAATAAACTGGTCAATATCTTCTTTTAAATGCTTTCCTTCCAACCAACCCTCTATCCACTGCGCATCTTCAATCCCTTTTTTCTCTTCCACATAAAGATTTCGGATTAAAAACTCACCTAGTGCAGTTGCCGTTCGGTCCAAAATAAGTGACTCAAATTCCGTAATTACTTTTTCTTCGCTAAATAGCATAATCTCTGCATATTGGTGCTCGAATAAATGGATTGGCTGACTAATAAAACTTGCATCTTGTGAATGTCCTGCTATCTTTTCTAATAAAGCCGTTCTTTGCTGTTTAGGTAAATTAGGTATGAATACTGGATCTTGCCCTTCTACTTTGAATACCGTTTGAATTTTCAAATATTTATACATCATTTTTAATAAATGATTCGGTGTTTGGGCAACAAGTGTTTCTTTGCTTAAACTTCGCGCATAATATTCTAGCTTGGAAATTAATAAGTATTGATGGTTAATAATTAATGAATGAAGCTCGTGGGTAATC
This sequence comes from Ureibacillus composti, assembly GCA_030348875.1. Lineage (GTDB taxonomy): Bacteria > Bacillota > Bacilli > Bacillales_A > Planococcaceae > Ureibacillus > Ureibacillus composti. The sequence continues at coordinate 364,518 of JAUCEP010000002.1, read as the reverse complement.
TCAACAAATGCCACAACTTCGGGGAAAACAATAATTGGAAAGTCATGTTTATTTGCAAGCTCAATTACTTCATCTGGTACCTTTTGTATATAGTCACCATATTCGATACATAAGCCTGCACAACCCGCTCTAATTAACCCTTCCACAAAATGGAGAAACTTTTCTGTATTTTGTTGGATACTTACCCCTGTAGTTAAAACAAGTTCATGTCCTTTCAGTAACTTTTCAAAATTACAAATTTCCAATATATGTACCCATTTTATTATATTATTTAATCCATCGCTTCCTGCTACGATTTCCGCTGAATGAAAATGTTTATTTTTTAAAACATCATTTAATTGCAAAGTATAGGTATTCACTAACCGGCCCCCTCATCCTTACAGCAATATTTTTCACCAATCGATTCAATGTGCAAAATTTTCAAAATTTAGTTATATTAGTATTATAGGAGAATTGTCAGAATTATTCTAGCATTTTACGGAAAGTATAATATTTTGCCACTGTATTTTACAAAATGTCTATATCTGTTACTTTTGGGTAATGTTAAATTATTGTTACCCGTACACGTTTAACCTCATAATTTCTCGTGTATGGGTATTTTTTCCTCGCTCATGCATTTGGACAAAATTAAAGCCCTTGGTTGATGTTACGAATTTTGATAGGAGTTTTAGGAAGTTAGCCTTAATACGTCGCATCCATAAACAAGAGCAAACCAATATTGGAAGCAAAAGCTGCGTCCATATGTATTGCCTTCAAACTTGCAATGTATTTATGCCCTCCTTCAACCTTTACACAAAACAAAATTTGAATAAGTGAAACCGAGGCAAACTTCATAAAACAAGGGGGATTGTTTCATATGGTAGCAGATTATGTCTTTTACAATGGGGAAGTCATTACAGTTGACGCGAACAACTCGATCGTTGACAGCGTCGCAATTAAAGGGAATCGAATTTTAGCAGTTGGTGAATTTGAGTCACTTCAACAGTTCATTGGGGAGGAAACAAAACAAATTGATTTAGATGGGCGTTCACTTCTACCAGGATTTAACGATGCACATCTTCATTTAGTGTATTATGGTGTGAATCAGTTAGCGATTAGCTGTAAGTCTCCTGAACAAACTTCTGTAGAGACTTTACTAAATGCTTTAAAAGAAAAAGCAAAAGTCACTCCTCCTGGTAGATGGATTCGGGCTTGGGGCTTTAATGAAAATACAGTAACGGAACAACGCTACCCTACTCTTGAAGAATTAAATGCCGTTTCTACAGAGCATCCAATTTTAATAAGTAGAACTTGCGGTCATATTAGTATTTTAAATCAAACAGCTTTAAATCTAGCAAATGTTGATGAACACACACCAGACCCTCAAGGTGGTGTCATTGAAAAAGACAGTAATGGAAAGTTAACTGGTCGATTAATTGAAGCGGCTAGCATGCAAATTGCTGAAATTGCCACTTACTCCGAGGATGAATTAAAAGAGGGAATTAAAATTGCGAATGAACATTTCCTTAAAACCGGAATTACAAGTGTTGGGGAAGCTGGCACATTCGGGTCTGAATCATTCCGTACATTACAATTAGCAATTCAGCAAGGTCTTTTACAAATCCGTGTTTATGCCCTACTTGGATCATTAACCGATTCCAAAGACTTCTCCGAAAAAATCATCGCTTCAGGAGTAGTTACAGGGACAGGCAATGAATGGTTCCGATTAGGTCCTGTGAAATTATTTACGGATGGAAGTAGTACAGGCCCAACGATTGCAACTCGTGAAGGCTATACAAGCGATCCTGAAAAACACGGTATTCTCTACTATACAGAAGAAGAGATTTATAATGTGCTAGGTGTAGCTCACAAGCTTGGCTATCAAATTACCGTTCATGCACAAGGCGACAAAGCCATTGAAATGTACTTAAATGTTGTAGAAAGAGCGTTAAAAGAACATCCACGTGACAACCATCGACATCGAATTGAACACGCTGGTATTTCTACACCTGATTTACAAGACCGCATAAAAGAACTCGGTATGGTACCAATTCCAAACCCACCATTCCATTATGAATTTGGCGAGTCTTATATCAGAAACTATGGGGAACGCGTTAACTACATGTACCCTGCTCGTGATTTTATCGATAAAGGCATTATTGCTGCAGCAGGATCTGATTCACCTGTAACAGATTACCCTCCACTACTCGGAATTCACACAGCAGTAAATCGTAAATCTAAAAACGGTGTCGACATTGGGGCAGAACAAGCTGTTGAGGTACTAGAAGCCATTAAAATGTATACATGGAATGGTGCCTACGCTTCGTTTGAAGAAGAAATCAAAGGAAGTATTGAACCTGGTAAACTCGCTGACATTATTATCTTAAATGGAAGCATCCTAAAAGAAGATAAAACTAGAATCAAAGACTTACAAATTGATGCAACAATTGTCGATGGAAAAATTGCATTTGAACGAAATGCTAATACGATTGGAGGGGTTGTACATGAAGTACATTAAACTGCTCCTCATCATCCCTTTTATCGGTATGATTTTATGCTTACCTCTCGCAAATCGTATTGAACCTTATGTATTTGGTTTACCTTTCTTATTATTTTGGATTGTATTATGGATGATCTTGTCTTCATTGATCATGACGATTATTTACAAATTCGATCCGGACAACAAGGAAGGTGAAGCATAATGAATACTTCATTAATTATTATTTTCGCATTTGCGATTTTAGCCCTGTACCTAGGCATTCGTTCAACTCGTGGAAAAGACATCAACATGGACGAGTTTGCTGTTGGAAATAAAGGGTTTGGTACAATGTTCGTTTTCCTTCTAATTGCGGGTGAAGTATATACAACATTCACCTTTTTAGGAGGTAGTGGTTGGGCTTACACAAATGGCTCGGCCGCCTTTTATGTACCAGCCTATATCTGTTTGGCTTACGTTCTATCTTACTGGTTAATCCCAAAGGTTTGGCGTTATTCAAAAAAGCATAATATTATCTCTCAACCTAGTTACTTTGCATCTGCTTTTAAAAGTACTTCATTAGGTGTTATTGCAGCTATTCTTGGAACAGTGGCATTAGTTCCATACATTATGATTCAATTAAAAGGTTTAGGGATTATCGTATCAGAAGCATCATACGGCGCCATCTCCCCTGCCCTTGCTAGTACAATAGGTGCGATCATCGTAACAATTTACGTTATCATTTCAGGTATTCATGGGTCTGCTTGGACAGCAGTCTTAAAAGACATTATGATTCTACTCGTGATTATATTCCTAGGTCTTTATATCCCTTACCATTACTTTGGTGGTGTTCAACCATTATTTGAGGCAGTCCAAAGTTCAGCACCTGAAAAACTAACAATTGCTAGCTCCGGATTAAGTATTTCCTGGTTCGTCTCGACCGTTTTATTAAATGCGCTAGGGTTCTACTTATTACCTAACTCATTTACAGTTGCCCTAACAGCTAGTAGCGAAAAGGCTCTACGCAAAAACGCAATTACATTACCACTTTATACGTTATTACTATTATTTGCTTTCTTCATTGGATTTGCAGCGATTATCCAAATTCCAGGCTTACAAGGTTCAGAAGGAGACCTTTCATTATTACGACTTTCTATCCAAACATTCGATCCTTGGATTATTGGGGTAGTTGGAGCGGCCGGATTACTAACAGCATTAGTACCTGCTTCTGTTATGTTAACTTCCGCTTCTATCGGTTTAACAACTGGTGTCTATAAAGTGGTCAAACCAAATTCAACGGATCGCCAACAACTTCTAGTTTCAAAAATATTAATTATCATCATCGTCATGATTTCACTTTACTTTGCAATCAATGGTAGCGATGCGTTAGCTCTATTAAATATTCTATCTTATGCGCTAATTACTCAATTAGCACCAGCATTATTATTCAGCTTCGCTAAAAAGCCATTATTAAATAAATACGGTGCGATTGCAGGGATTATAGCGGCCGTCACATTTGTTTTCTATATGCAAATTACAGGTTCAAAAATTGCAACATTCTTCCCGAACGTACCTTCAGTTATTAACGACATTAGTACAGGTATGATCGCTTTAATTATGAACTTTATTATCGCAATTGTAGTTAGTATCGCAACAAATGGATTAATTAAAGAAACAGAAGACGAGCAACTACCTACTACTGGCCATTCTGTAGCTGATGAATTAGCAGTGACTAAGGAGGATTAATATGAAAGTTTGTAATGCTAAAAGACTTCAAGAAACAATAGAAACGTTTGCACAATTCGGAAAAACGGAAAACAATGGCGTCACAAGACTTTGTTTATCAAATGAAGATCTTGAGGTTCGCAAGTATTTTATCCAATGCTGCGAAGAACTTGGGATGACAATCAAAATCGATGATATGGCAAACATTTATGCAACCCTACCTGGCAAAAAAGACATCCCCCCTATCGTCATGGGTTCTCACATGGATTCCGTTGAAAAAGGTGGTCGCTTTGACGGGGTGTTAGGTGTTATTACCCCACTAGAAGTTGTGAGAACATTACGCGACTTCAATATTGAACTTGATACGCCCATTACCATCGTAAACTTTACAAACGAAGAAGGTGCCCGCTTTGACCCGGCCATGATGAGCTCAGGTGTCCTAGTAGGTAAATTCGATAAAGAAAAAATGCTCCAATCAACAGATAAACACGGCACTACTTTTGGTGAAGCACTAGAAGCTAGCGGATTTAAAGGGGAGGAACTAAACCGTTTAAAAGAAGCTTTGGCTTTCGTCGAGCTTCATATTGAACAAGGGCCTGTTCTTGAAAGTGAGCAAAAGGATATTGGAGTTGTTGAAGGCGTTCTAGGGATGGTTTGTTATGAAATTACGGTGAACGGTGAATCGAACCATGCAGGCACAACACCAATGAAGCATCGTAAAGACCCACTCTTCTTAGCAGCCGAATTAATCACTCAACTTAAAAATGAATTAGGTACACTTGATGAAGAGTTAGTTTATACAATGGGACGAGTCAATGTCTCCCCTAACATTCATACAGTGATTCCAAATCAGGTTACCTTTACTCTTGAATCACGTCATCAAGATCCGAAAGTCATTCAACAAGTGGAAGAAGCGATTCGTCGTCTCCCTTCTCAAGCACAAGGATGCACAGTAAGTTCTCAAAAGCTTTGGGGACGTGATACGGTTGTCTTTGATTCAATCATAACGGATAGTATTCAATCAGCTTCTGAGAAATTTGGTTATTCGTCTCGCCGTATGTATAGTGGCGCCGGGCACGATGCACAATTTATTGCAAGTATTGTTCCAACTGCTATGATTTTCGTACCAAGCGTAAACGGGCGCAGCCACTGTGAAGAGGAATTAACAAGCCATGAAGATTGCTATAAAGGCGCAAACGTTTTGCTACAAACTTTATTAGCGCTTCATGACCACTACACTTCCAAAGAAGCAATCACTTCAAACAAGCAATAATAATTAAGGAGGCTATTCACTTAAGCATAGCCTCTCAGATTAGGGTATCGAGATGTTTATCGCTCGATACCCTTTATCACTTTCTATAATCATAATTGAGCAACTAAAGTGAGGAATTGAACCTCTACGGGGGTTTACTTACTATTAATTTCCCTCACATAGAATTTTAAGTTGATTGGAATGGAGGGACCGCGACTGTTGCTGTCGGCTGCGCCTTTCGCACAGAGCAAAGCTTCCTCCGGGAACAGCACGTGCGGAAGATCCACTAAATGGTGCCTGCCGTCTTAGGTACTATTTAGTTAGCTGTAGCCGTGCCCGGGGAAAGCGTCGGTCCCGGAATGGAAATCAACGGCTTCAAGGTTAAAATAAAAAACTGTAAACAAACTCAATTTATTGAGTTTATTTACAGTCTAAGAGGCTATTCACTTAAGAATAGCCTCCTTTTTTGTTAGAAGAGTTCTAACTCCCCTAATTATTCACTTCTTCAGTTGTTTCTTTATTATAATTGTACTGCGATGGATCCACTGGTGTAAATTCTGCTGGCGTATAGAATCTCAATAGGTCACCATTTACTACTTTATCAGATAACTGTAATTTATAATCCACTTCTGTTTTAAGATTATTTACCAAATCTAATTTGCCTTCTAATTGGTTTTCATCTAATTGTAAACCAGTTGTAGCATCATAATATTTTTCGTCTATTGAAAAGATCGTCGGACTGACAAAATCACCATTTCTAAATAACACTGTTTCATTATGCTCTTTTGATAATATATCTGTACCAAATTGAACATATTTTTGTGAATCGATACCTAATAAGTGTAATAAAGTTGGAAGTATGTCTACTTGACCTCCGTAAGTATGATTAACTCCACCTTCCATTCCCGGCATATGAATAAAGAATGGAACACGTTGTAATTTTGCACTTTCATACGGAGTAATTTCTTTTCCCATTACTTCAGACATGGCTTTATTATGATTCTCTGAAATACCATAATGGTCACCATACATAACAATAATACTGTTTTCATATAAGCCAGACTCTTTTAAATCAGTAAAGAATTGTTCAATAGCTTCATCGGCATAACGTGCTGTTTGGAAGTAATTATCAACACTTGCATCACCTGTAGAACCTTTACCAATTGTTGTTAAATCTTGATTAATCTTATATGGATAATGGTTACCAACCGTAATAAATTTCGTATAGAAAGGTTGTGGTAATGTTTTTAATAAATCCATTGACTGATCAAAGAATGGTTTATCTAACAAACCATATTCAGCCATATCTTCTTTCGAGCTTGTATCATAATATTCAGCATCAAAGAAGCGATCATAACCGAATGATTTATATATTTCATTACGGTTCCAGAAACTCCCTCCATTACCATGGAATACTGCTGAAGTATAACCTTTGTCTTTTAATATTGCAGGAGCTGCTTGGAAGGTATTTTGACCCTTCGTAATAAATGCTGATCCTTGTGGTAAACCAAATAATGAATTCTCAAGCATAAATTCAGCATCCGAAGTTTTACCTTGAGCTGTTTGATGGTAGAAGTTATCAAAATAAAGCGTACTTGAATCTGCTGCTAACGAGTTTAAAAATGGCGTTACTTCTTCACCATTCAATTTATAGTTGATAATAAAGTTTTGTAATGATTCTAAATGTAAATAGATAACATTTTTACCTTCAGCTACACCAAAATATTTCGGATTTGGTTCAGCATAGTTAGATTTTGTATAGTTAATAACTTCTGTAATATCATTACTATCGGCTAAAGCTCTTTGTGATGATACTTTTATACTTTCCACAGTGTCGTAAATCGTATAGTTGTACATTCCTAAATATTTAACGATATAGTTTCGATCAAAACCACGAGTTAATAGTTGTGGTCGATCCGCTTCTGCTAATCCTAAATTTAATGCAGAGAACCCTAATGTTAGAGCAATAACAGCGATTGCTTTTTTATAACCAACTGCACTCGTATCTTTTTTCACCTTTTTTGATACAACTAGGTAAATCAATAAGAATGCATCAACAAAGAATAAGATATCGTAAGGCTTTAATAACGAAAGTATACTACCACCTAAATCACCAAAGTTTTGTGTTTGATAAATAGTTGGTAATGTTATGAAGTCACTAAAGAATCGATAATAAACAATATTTGCATATAAAAGAATCGACATTAGGAAGTAAATGACAACAAGTGATGCATATCGTCTGCGTCGTTTAAAAAGGAATGCAAAGCCTAGAAACAACATGGCCGATCCTAATGGATTTATAAATAAAAGAAAGTGTTGAAGAGTCCCTTCTACACCTAATTTGAATTGCGTTATCTGAGAAATATATGTTTTAATCCATAACATACAAACTGCTAATAAATAAAGTCCAGAAAACTTGCTCAAAAGACCAGTTTCTTTATTATATAAATTCTTCAATTTTTTTACACCCACCTTCAGTTAAGTAAAACTTTACAAAAGCAAAACGTAAAATATATATTAACTTAATATTAACTTAGTAAAATATAATTTATTTATTTTTTCGAGCTGCTATATAATAAACCCATCTCTCACTTTTGTCAAGTCTAGTCAGATCCTATACAAAATTAATTAGTATTACTCAATGTCTGAACAATGATACTACCTAGTTGTATTTTTATCTACCTGATAATATTTCCTGTTTTGAAGGAATGAACAATAATCGGCTAACGTTGCACTTCCTAATACATTTTAAAAATTCCAATTAACACTTCCTCTAAAGAATCTTAATTAAACTGCTCTATTTACAGAAATTAATTGTAAAAACTTTAAAATAAAAAAGTTCAACCGAGTTGTCCAGGTTGAACTATAAATATTAAAACGTATTAAGTTTTATTTGGTTCCGAAATCAAACTTTTTCTGAACTGAAACACCTAAATATTTCATGCATCTTCCATTAATGGATCACTTTCTTCATTAAATGGTGGATAAATATTAGGGTGAAGAATACTTGCAATTTTACTTAAGCCGAGAAGTAATCTTGGTGAAGGTCTACAAAACAATGGTTCATCTAATATATATAACTGATTGTCTTTAATGGCCTTCATTTGCTCTGCTTCCGCGCGTTTTAGAATCACTTTGGGATTCACCTTTTCTTTTTGTACCCCAACCCAAATGACACAGAAAACATCAGGATTTCTTCTTTTTACCTCTTCCCAATCTGTTTTCACACTAGACTCGGGCTGGTCTCCGAAAATGTTTTTACCACCTGCAAGTTCACTTATTTCCGTAATCCAATTTGTTGACCCAGGTGTAAAAATTGGTTTGGCCCACCATTCCCAATAAAGAGTTGGCCTCTGTTCAACTTTCTGAGATAAGTTCCTATAATTTTCAAGAATTAAATGATATTTCTCAACCAATTGCTTTGCTTTGTCAGATGTTTTCGTCACTTCTCCAACAAACAATAAACTTTCCCCTACCTCTGTTAGTGTCTTCGGATTCGGAACAATGACAAAGGGAATATTTCGCTTTTCTAACTCTTCAATATTTCGTTCCATTCCTGGGACACTTAGGGATGCTAACACTAGGTCTGGTTGAAGCTCTTCCACTTTGTCCATATCAATATTCAAATCCGGACCTAACCTTGGCAGGCTAAGAACATCCTCTGGCCAATCGGAATAGTTATCAATTCCAACAAGCGAAGAAGTTAATCCTAAGTATGCGAGTAATTCAGTATTACTTGGACAAATGGAAATCAATCTCATATCAAATCCACTCCTTATTGATCATGCCCTTCTTGAAAATCCGTCATCATTTGATAAATTCGTTCTAACTGAATATTTTCCCTAACAACGTTAGCCAACAAATCAAAGCCCTCTTCTTTTTTTTGCGCAAAAGAAGAACGATTCAGAATGGGTTCTAGCCCTTTCCTTCCCCTTATATCATTTAAGATCGCTTCTCTAAAATGATCATTATGGAAAATGCCATGTAAGTAAGTACCAATTACTTTCTGATTAGGCGTGATCACACCATCGTTTTTATCCATTAACTTAATAAAAGGCTGATACCCCTTTTCAAAATCAGATTGGCCCATATGAATCTCATAACCTGAAACAGGAATGGTATCTTCTCCAAAATGAGCAACACCTTCAGAACGAACTGTTGTCTTATGTTTAGTCATAACAGTCTTCATCGGAATCAATCCCAATCCTTCAACCTGCTGATGTGTTGACTCCACTTCATATGGGTCACTTATGCTTTCGCCCAACATTTGATATCCACCGCAAATTCCAAAGATCGTTAAATCCTTCTTATCCACTAGATCGTTGATTCGATTTGCTAGGCCTGTTTTGTGTAAAAACATCATATCTTCAATTGTATTTTTACTACCCGGCAATATGAGTAAGTCAGGCTCCCCTAATTCTTGCGTAGATTTCACATAACGAACGTGGCAATCTTCTTCTTCAAAGAAAGGATCGACATCAGTAAAGTTTGAAATCAACGGTAAACGGATAACGGCAATATCAAGGTCCTTCGAATTATTTTTTTGGGATGAATAGCTGTCTAATACCACCGAGTCTTCTGCTTCAATAAGTAAGTTATTTATGTATGGAATAACCCCTAATACTGGAACGCCCGTGTATTCTTCAAACCAAGTAAGCCCAGGCTGCAATAAGGAAACATCCCCTCTAAATTTATTGATGATGACCCCAATTACTCTTTTACGGTCTTCCGGTTCAAGTAGCTGCAATGTTCCAACTAAACTTGCAAAAACGCCGCCCTTTTCGATATCCCCAACTAAAATAACTGGTGCTTTGGCAATTTGGGCAACACGCATATTCACAAGCTCTCGATCGTTTAAATTTACCTCTGCAGGACTCCCTGCCCCCTCAATGACGATTCTTTCATAGCTAGAAGCCAATCTTTTGTACGATTCTTTAATTAATTTTAATCCATCTTCAAAAAAGTCCTGACGATACTCGCCAGCCTTCATATTTTTATACGGCTTACCATGGACAACAATTTGAGAGTTGTATGCCCCACTCGGCTTTATTAAAATCGGATTCATATCAGTGGTCGCTATGATACCTGAAGCCTCAGCCTGTACTCCTTGAGCACGACCAATTTCTTTCCCATCCAATGTAATATAAGAATTTAACGCCATGTTCTGTGATTTAAAAGGTGCTGTTTTAAATCCATCTTGGACGAAGATTCGGCACAAAGCTGTAACAAGAGCACTTTTTCCAGCATCTGAATGTGTCCCTTGAATCATTAAAGGAACGCAATTTTTCATAAGGAATCACCCCTATCCTCTATATAGACTAAAATTCTATTCCTTTAACAGCTGGTATACCTTCATCGTAATAATGCTTTTCCGCTTCAATTACTGAAACTAAATCCGCTATTTCTTTTATTTCTTGCTTTGCGCTTCTTCCTGTTATGACAAGATGGACGTGTGCCGGTTTATTTTTGATTAAATCAATTACCTCTTCTAGTGGCAATACATCATCAATGGGGAATGAATTAATAGCTAAAGCATTATTTAGTTCATCTAAAATGACTACATCGTATTCTCCGCTCATTACTGCTTCCTTTGCAATCGGCCAACCAAGCTTCAACGCTTCTCGATGTTCCTCAGGTGTTTTAGTCCAAGTAAAACCAATTCCTAGCTGAACCATTTCAACCCCTAGCTTTTTTAGTGCAATTTGTTCACCGTAAGAACGTTGAGGTGATTTGATAAACTGAAATATCTTTGCATTTAATCCTCTTCCAACTGCACGAAGAGTTAACCCTAAAGCTGAAGTCGTTTTCCCTTTTCCATCACCTGTGTAAACCAATGTTAACCCCTTTTGTTTTTGACTCATGCCAATTACCTCCTTGTACCCTTTTATCTAGTGTCATTTCAATTACTATTCTTTTTAGTACCTAGATGTAGGTGTTTTTTAATTACCTCTTGTGTTGCACGAAATACCAACTGCCCAATTGCTTTCCCTATATCTGTTCGGGAATCGGCAGTAGTTATTTTTTCCCCTTGCTGAGTGAGTCCAAGGAGTAAAGTATCTTTTGATGATGCGAAACCTACCACCCCAAGGTCTTCCAAAGCTTTCATTTTTGCCTCAGTCGCCAACATAGATCCATTTATAAGAGCACCATCAGTAAAATGGGCATCCATAAATAGCATAGTATTAATGGTATAAGCGTCATTAGAACCTGAACCACTTGTAGATTTTCCAGCATTTCCATTACCAACTGATACAAAAATCATCATTTCAATGTTACATATTTCTTCTATTATAATGATGGTTTTCCCAGGTTTACCTGATATCACTATGCCAGCTGCTTGTTCATATGGTATTGCGTTTGTTTCCATCCATTTGATTAACTCAGCTTTTATATCTAAGCCAGACAAATTTTCTGGGTTATACACATGACTAAAATGAGTTAACCATTGAATTCCATCGCCTAAATCGCAATTGCTAATGGTCCTAAGTGCATTCTTAAATTGAACATGAATAACATGATCTGTTTGAGTCATGTCAAAAGACATTCTAAACTTTGAATGTTCCATTGTTAGCGCGTAGTTTGGAGTCATCAGAAGCTGTGGTTTTGGAACTGTTGGATGTGATTGAGCGTTCACCTGAACCTGGTAAACCTTCTCCAATTGGTCCACTTTTCTTAGTAACTCTACATCTCCAACTTCTAAGAGACGTCCATCATGTAAAAGTGCAAAGCGATCTGCATAGAGTGATGCTACATTGAGATCATGGAGGATCGCAAAAACGGTTAACCCCATTGTTTGCTGCCGTTCCTTTAACAAATCTAATAGTTGAAAAGTATGTTTAATATCTAGATGATTAGTTGGTTCATCTAGAAGTAAAAGCTCTGGCTCCTGCGCTAATGCTTTGGCAAGTAAAACTCGTTGCTTTTCCCCTCCACTAATCATACGGAATTGTTTTTTTCGAAAGGCACTGACTTTTGTAATGGCCATTACCTCTTCGATTATTTTCCGATCCTCCTTTGAAAGGTTTTTCAAGATCCCTTTTTGATGAGGATAACGACCAAGACTCACGATTTCTTCAACCGTATAATCAAAGGATACGCTGGCCTCCTGTGATAAAACGGCCACCTTTTTTGCTTTCGCAAGTTTGGAATAAGTTGAAATCTCTTTACCATCTAACAAAATATTTCCACTTTTTTTCTGCAACTGACCTGTAATCAATTTAAAAAGTGTCGTTTTTCCACTTCCATTTGGACCAAGGAGCGCAAAAAACTCGCCTCTTCGAATTTCTAAATCCAATCCTTGAATAATTGGGGAATGGGTGTAACCACCTGTTAAGTTGTGAACTTTAATCATAACTTTTTATTCCCTCTTTCCTAATCGTTCTCGAATTAAAAGATAAGCAAAAACAGGTGCACCAATTAAAGCCGTAACAACACCAATTGGAAGTTCATTTGGAGAAATCAATGTTCTAGCCAGTAAATCTGCTAAAATTAAAAAGGTTCCTCCCGTTAATAGCGAGAGCGGCAAAACATGACGATGGTTCGGACCAATGACAAGACGAACAAGATGTGGAATAACAAGCCCCACAAAGCCAATGGAACCCGAAACAGCTACTGAAGCTCCGGTTAGTAAAGAAGCACCAACTAGTACAAACCTCTTTCCTTTTTTAACATCTACGCCAATATGATCTGCAGCTTCCTCACCTAAAGCTAGTGCATTTAATTCTCGATAGTGATAGAAAAGTATAAACGCACCTATCATCATAAATGGTATGATCAGTTGAACATATTCCCATCCTCGCATACCGACACTTCCATATAACCAGTACATAATTTGTGTCATTGCATCTTTGTCCCCTAACGAAATAATTAAAGAGACAAGTGCACCAATAAAGGAGCTCACAATGATACCGGCTAACACAATCGTTTCAATCGCCAAACTTCTACTACTTAAACGTACAAGCCCAAAAACGACAAGTAACGTGAGTAACCCACTGATAATGGCTACAACCGGTAATGTAAAGCTTCCTAATCCGATAATCGTAATTTGAAAAAATATAACAATAACTGCACCTAAAGAGGCACCAGATGAAACACCAATCGTATATGGGTCAGCTAGTGGGTTTCGTAATAGCCCTTGAAAAGCTGCACCCGCAAGCGAAAGAGATGCGCCTACACAAAAGGCTAAAAGAACCCTAGGCAAACGAATATTCCAAATAATCATTTCCTCGTTTTTAGGCACATTCTCAAGCCAACCACTATTTAAAGTATTTCCTAAGATAATATGTAAAATAGTAGGCACTGGAACTTGTACACTACTTACAAATAATGCAAGAAGGCTCGTACAAAGTAAGAGCCCTCCGCTTAAGATATACAACCAGCCTATTTTATTGCTTAAAAACCTCCGGATAGATAAGTTCCGCAAGTGTCTCGACTCCTTCAATTAAACGAGGACCTGGTCTTGTCACCGTATCATTATCAACATCAAACACATTTCCATTTTTTACTGCTGGTACTTCTGCCCAACCTTTACGAGATAGTACCTGTTCTGCAGGATTTTCTACATAATAGCCATAAGTCGTAATAATTACATCCGGGTTCAATTTAACAATTTCTTCCTCATTCAACTTGACCCAACCTTCTTGATCTTCAGCAACATTCACTGCCTGAATTGACTCCAGCATTTCATGCATGAATGTATTTTGTCCTGTCGTGAAGATATCTGGAGCAGGTGAAACCTCTACCCATACTCGTTTTTTATCTGTTATTTCGGCTGCAGCTTTATCTTTAATTGCTTGAAGACGATCTTTCATATCCGTAATGATTTCTTCTGCCTGATCAGTCGTTCCAGAAGCCGAAGCAATCATCTCAATATTGTCATAAGTATCCTCAAAGGATTCAGCACCACCAACAACAATTACATCAATACCCGCTTCCTCAAATTGCTTTAATATTTCGGGATGTGATTCGTAATGATAATCTGTTACAAGTGCTATATCTGGAAGAAGTGAAAGAACTAGTTCTGCATTTATATCTTGTGCTCCGACCTTTTGAATTTCTAGTGCCTCTTTAGGATAGTTATCGTAATCGGATACGCCAATAATTTTATCGCCTAACCCAAGAGCAAACGCGATTTCAGTATTACTTGCTTGAATAGAAACAATTGTTTCAGGTTCTTCTTCAATCGTAACTTCACGATTTGCATCATCTGTAATTGTGACAGGGAATTGTTCACCACTCGCCTTTTCTACTTCCTCCGTCTTGTTGTTTGAAGTCGTACCTTCTTCATCTTGTGTGTTTTGTTCTTGTGAACCACAGCCAACTAAAACACCAATACTTAACAGAAGGACACTGCTGAAAAGCCCCCATTTTTTTAACATATCTTTTACCACCTTTATTACCTCCTTCTATTTTTTGAACATAAAAAAACGCTATTCCTTTTCGGAAAGCGTTTAGTAAAAAGGCAGGTTCATCATAAATCTAGTAATTTTTATGAATTTTTAAATAAAAATACATATGTACTCGACTCCGCACTTTAAACCGTCCTTTCCTCGAGGAAGTTTAAAACAATCCAAATAGGCAGGTCTCCTGACTTACGCATCAACGATTAGTTACTCCTTCCCATGTTAAAAACACAGTGGATATGAAACCAGCCTTCACGCTTACAGTGGCGGGACCGTGTTGGATTTACACCAACTTCCCTCTTAGTCTTAGATGAATCCCATCTAAAAAACCTATTTAATCTAATATTTAGTTATTGTCCTAAAGGCAATTATAGTAGAACCTACTCGAGTTGGCAATGTCTTCTATCCTGTTCTCTTTTAACCGTGCACACTCCGAACCCTAAATTACCTATTATTTAAAGCTAAAATAAATTTTTATAGTATTTTCCATTCACACTAAGCCATAATAAATATGTTCTTCCCTAAAATTAATTTTATTCTAATACAAAGGGGATAAAAATGAACAAGTGGATTTATATATCAGCAATTTGTGCTTTTATTATTTTCTGTATTTTATGGATGACCTTCGACACTCCACTCATTAAAGCATTTGATCAGGGAGCATCTGATTTATTGTATGGTCGCGAGTATATTACGGTTTTTCACTACATTGGTGAAACAAAATTCATTTTTTCTGTGGCGATTATTCTCCTACTCATCATTTTGATTCGACTAAAAGACTATAAATTGATGCTTTTTGAAATAATGTCAGTTGGTTTTGGATATGCAATATATCAAGTCTTAAAACGGATCGTCGAACGACCTCGCCCGGAAATTGTAGATCAATTTACTACCTTTAGTTTTCCCTCTGGACATGCTTTACATGGATTTCTGTATCTTGTAACAGTCGCATACGTATTTAATCGAATGGGTATTTCAAAGACAGCATCCCGAATTATTTGGACAATCGCAATACTACTTTTCCTCTTAATCGGACTTTCCCGAATAGCAGAAGGACGCCACTATGCATCAGATGTATTAGCTGGGTGGATGCTCGGATATAGTTGGTTTATCCTTTGTGTGTGGTGGTATGAAAGTGCCTATCGTAGTACACCTGATCGGAAGGAAATATGAAATATAAAAAGGAATCTCAAAATAAGAGATTCCTTTTAGAAAGTATCATTCACCAATGATTGTCTTCATTGCCTCAGATTCCATGATTATCATGTTTCCATAGTAAGTACTTGCTGCTAAAACTACAACTAATCCTAAATAAATCATAAATAATTTTAGTTTTGTTTTATTGTCAGTTTTATAATATGAGGCTGTTTGCTCAAACTCGCCTTTTATTTTTTGAACCTGTTCATTAAATCGGGAGAGGAATTCATCGATTATTAATCGATCTTGTTCTTCCGTCTCTTCTAATTCTTCAACATTATTCAAAATTAGAAATAGGTCCCGCAGGTGTTCGTTTAAAATATTTCCTTTAAACGATCTTGCATAATAAGTAAAGTTACCAACCGATGCATGCTCTGCGTGTTCTTTTAACTGTCTATAAATCGTCATGTAAGATGTTACTTCCTTTTCATCTTCCACTAGATTTTTTTGTTGTTTATAAATTTTATACCACTGGATTGCACCAATAATTGTAATAATGATGGCTAAAATATTAAAAGAATATAATGAATATCCAATAAGGATCATTAAACCTACAGCCCATAGCTTTGTGCTGATCCCAGCAGCTATCCGCCCTCCATCCAAAGGCGTAATAGGAATTAAATTAAATAAATTCAGTAATCCCCCTAGAAAAATGACTAGCGCCCAAAAAGGATCTTCAGTATAAAAGTACAATGGAAACGCAGGCAAAAAGGCAAGTAATCCGAATACCGGCCCCATATAAGCTAAATACGCCTCATCCTTCGCACTTTTCGGCATTTCTTTCATAGAAATGGCAGCTCCAACAAAGGGGATAAAAATAGCTGGACTAACTGGCAATTTAAGTCTTCGCGCAGCATATGTATGTCCCATCTCATGTATAAAAATTAAATATACGAAAGCGGCTGCAAACTTCCACCCGTATATGAGCGCATACATCCATAAGTATATTGCCATACTGATTAACGTCTGCAACTTTAAGACCTTCATTATTACTAGTACAAATTTTAATTTTGATAAAATTAATAAACCTGTACCAACCAAGACTCCCCAAGTTTTTTTATTTTTCAACGATCACTTCACCTCACAACTTCATATAGTTACACTTTATAAACTATCTAGCCCTACCTACCCCAGCTAATGGATTACTGGAAAATCAGAATCTAAATACAAATTTAGAAGAATGTATTTACATTTGTATACGCAATAAATCGGTATAAGTTTCGAAAATTTCACATCATTCACATGTTAGATACTTTTTATTACATAATAGAATGGCTTGTTAATCAATGCATTATTTTTTTGAGTAGTAAAATGATCAAGTTTCACAAAAAAAGAGTATGAAAAAATTATTTCGAACTATACTATAAAAGATTTCACTTCGAATCCAAGTGACTAGGAGGGTTAACCCGATGAGTGGGCATCATTGTTAGCTCTGAAGGACCATCAATACTGAAAAAGCTAAAGCACGGTTCTCTAAAGAGCCAAAGCGGAAAGCGAGGCAGTGTGTCATGGAGGAAGATAGTAAGTGATGATCATACCCGGAAATTTATTTCCGGGTTTTTTGTATTTTCTAGGAAGATCCACTCTTTTTAACCATCAGAATTACAGGTTTAAAACAATATATTTAGACATAATAAGAAAAATAAAATTTATTGTAGATGAGGTGAGATCAATGAAGTCTAAAAAGATAAGATTAGGTACATTTATTGCCATCCTATCCATGGGTTTACTTTTTGGCTGCGGTACAACGAATGATGATGAACAAGGATCAGAACAAAATGACAAGAATCCAGATGAAGAAAATCATCGAAAAGTCTTTTAATCATCAAGGAATTCTAAAAGCTACTAGTTCCCTCTAATCAGTATACGCCCCTTTTATGGATTTATTTATTTTGTATAGTTCAAACTATTTTGCGCACATTAATTTTAGTTTTTGATTTATAAAACGGAGGTGACAAACATTGGCGAAGAAAGGCAAAACAACCTTCAGAAAAGAAAAGAAGCAAACGAAAGATACAAATCACCGTGAAGAATATTCAAAAGAGCTAAACCAAGTCATTCATAACAATGCCCCACAAGAAGTTACAAAGCATAGAGGGACATAAAATGGTCTAACGCCTTATAAAAAAAAAATTCTAATAATGACTCTAATTAAGCGTCTGGTGGGAGCGGTCTAAGAGGCCAACACGACGTTGGTCATGAGAGCGATTCCACACGACGTGGCGTTTTCGCTCCCCACACAAGCCGCAAAGCCATGTTGAAACATGGCTTTTCGACTTGTCTATGTGCCATTCAACACATTAATATAAATCAATAACACAAAAAAGAGGTTGAAGTAGCGACTTCAACCTCTTTTGTATTATAAATTACTCTTCATCCATAAATGGATATGCGATATCTGTTGTTGGAGCAAAGTTCTCTTTGATCACTCGAGGAGTTGTCCAACGAATCATGTTAAGTACTGATCCTGCTTTATCATTTGTACCAGAACCACGTGAACCACCAAATGGTTGTTGGTTAATCATCGCACCAGTTGGTTTGTCATTAATATAGAAGTTACCCGCTGCACCAGATAAACGTTCTTCTAAGTGAAGAATCGCTTGGCGATCTTGAGCAAAGATTGCTCCTGTTAAAGCGTACATAGAAGCAGTATCAACCGCTGTTAATGTTTCTTCTAATTGATCATTTTCATAAACATAAATTGTTAACACTGGTCCAAAGATTTCTTCTACCATTGTTTTGAAGTTTGGATTTGTTGTAACGATAATTGTTGGTTGAACGAAGTAACCAACTGAATCATCATACGTACCACCCGCAATAATTTCTGCTTCTTCAGATGCTTTTGCGTATTCAATATAGTTTTTAATTGAATCAAATGAAGCCTGGTCAATGACCGCACCCATGAAGTTACGGAAGTCACGAACATCCCCAACTTTAAGTTTAGCAGTTTCTTCAATTAAACCAGCTTTCACTTCTTCCCATAGGCTAACTGGGATATAAGCACGTGAAGCAGCTGAACATTTTTGTCCTTGGTACTCAAATGCACCGCGAACAATGCTTGCTACTACTTTATCTGCTTGTGCAGATTCGTGTGCAAATACAAAGTCTTTACCGCCTGTTTCCCCAACTAAACGAGGGTATGAAATATAGTTTGCAATATTTTCTCCAACATTTTTCCAAATTGTTTGGAATGTAGCTGTTGAACCTGTGAAGTGGAAACCTGCCATACGTGAGTCTGTTAGTACAATTTCAGATACTTGTGAACCACGAGATGGTACAAAGTTGATAACACCTTTTGGTAATCCAGCTTCTTCTAAAATACGCATGAAGTAATAGTTTGCTAGTAAAGAAGTTGTTGCTGGTTTCCAAACGACAACGTTCCCCATCATTGCTGGAGCTGCTGGTAAGTTACCACCAATCGCTGTAAAGTTGAATGGAGAAATAGCTAGTACGAATCCATCTAATGGACGGTAGTCTGTACGATTCCATACATTTTTCATGCTTGCTGGTTGAATAGCATACACTTGGTTCGCATATTCAACACCGAAACGTAAGAAATCAATTAATTCTTGTGCAGAATCAATTTCAGCTTGAATCGCTGTTTTAGATTGTCCTAACATTGTCGCTGCATTCATAACGTCACGGTATGGACCAGAAATTAGATCAGCAGCTTTTAAGAAGATTGCTGCACGATGTTCCCATGGCATATTAGCCCATGCTTCTTTAGCAGCCATTGCCGCTTCGATTGCATCGCGTAATTCTTTTTCACCAGCTTCAGAATAGTTAGCTAGTACATGTTGATGAGCATGTGGCATTACCACTTGCTTCACTGTATCAGTTTTTATATTTTGGCCATTAATAATCACAGGGATATCCACTACGATTTCAGATTGGCGTTTTAATTCAGCTTTTAATGTTTCTCTTTCTTTTGTACCAGGAGCATAAGTATTACCTGGCTCGTTTGTAGGTGTTGGGATTTTAAAAATTCCGTTAGTCAAATTCACACAGTCCTCTCTATTTTTAAAATTCTCTGACTTTAATTTAGACAATGCGCTTACACCAAAGAATTATAACATATATATTTAATTCTTAAACTATTTTTTGCATTTTGTAGAATAAGAACTTTTCCCATTTAAGGGTCAGCTACACTAATTTCTATATCGGAATAACTTACGATCCTGAACAATAATTATCGAGTGCAATTCCAAAGACACTTTAAAGCGATGACATACCACCGAATAGTATTTCGACATAAAGTTAGATAGTCAAATTTATTTGTATATCTGCACGAATTATACTAAAACAAATTTCAACAGAATCTTTAATAAACACTCCTTAGACCTTTATTCGAAATATTCACAACAAACTAAAATTTTACATAATCGCCCTCTCTAACCCGATTTCTTTCAAACCATCCGTAATTCACTTCAATAGCATATTGATAAAAAATTTGTGGCTCATACGTTGGACATTCTTCATCTAGACAAGGCCACATATTTAATATCTTTAGAATTTCACCATCAGAATCTATAAAAGCAATGGACAGGGGAATGAATGTATTTTTCATCCAGAAACCATCATAAACCTTTTCAGGAAATACGAATAACATCCCTTCGTCTTCAGGTAATCTTTTAACAAACATTAACCCCTTCTCTCTTTTTTCTTGCGTATCTGCAACAAGAGCTGTTAATAACGTTTGCTTCATTCCGCTCAGGATCCTTATTATTACTTTTCTCATATTCACTCACCACCATCTCTATAATTATTGGAAAGAATAAAAAAGGAACACCTGCATATGAGGTAGTTCCCATTTTTACATTAAAAATAAATTTTATGAATAAATACTTGCACATGTTCCTGGTGCTGGTTCATAGAAACAATGATCTTTAAATTGGCCAGTAAATGGTTGACCATACCACTGTGGAGGGCATGGTGCATATGGATTAAAGTACCAAAGAGCATATTTCGCTGGGTGGTCTCTCCAATAATTTAAAACTTGCCTTGCTAATCTTCGTTCATTTTCTCGCGCTGGTGAATAAAATAAATTACCCTTTTGAACAGCTTCAAAAGAATAATTTCCTCCTTGCACCTGATAAATAACATCTTCAATTGTTCTTACATCAGTAAAATCTGCGCAATCTGCTACTGCACGATTAACAATAACATTTCCAACATATAGCATCCCTTGGTTCCCTTCACCTTCAGCTTCCGCTCTCATCATCCTTGCAACTAAGTCGACGTCCGCATCTCGGAATTTTACTCTTGGCATTTTTTCACCTCAAAATCATAGTATGAAGAAAAGCCTCGATTGATGTCACTTTTTGAAAATAATACACGATTATTAATATTACTGTTTTATAAAAGCGAAGGCATAGTATATAAATTTCATCCGTATTTATGTACTTTTCCCATAATCAATAGTCTATTTTGCAACCATCACACAGGGATATTATAAAAAATCACCTCATCTCTTAAATTTCCCAGAGATGAGGTGATTTTGTTTAGTTTAAATGGATGAAACAAGTTTATATATTACTAAAAAGATTACTTCGCGCTATCGTTACTTGGGAAAGAGAACGATGATGTTGTTTCATCATCAGCTTCTAACCAACGCTCAGAGATTGTTTTCACTTTCGTGAAGAAACGCGCTTGGTCTGGACCGAACATGTAACCTTCTCCAAATTTAGAACGTTTTAAACCACCGAAGTTATGGTAACCGACAGGAATTGGAATCGGAACGTTTACCCCAACCATGCCCACTTCGATTTCTTCTTGGAATTTACGAGCAGCTGCTCCGTTATTTGTGAAAATTGTTACACCATTTCCTAGCTCATGATCATTGATTAAATCAATAGCTTCTTGTAAAGATTCTGTACGAACGATAATACGAGCTGGGCCGAATACTTCATTTTCATAGATTTCCATTGAAGGCGTAACATAGTCAAGTAAAGTTGGGCCTACATAGAAACCTTTTGAAGTTTCGCTGATTTTCGGATTACGTCCATCAACAACTAATTGTGCGCCTTCTTCAATGCCTTTATTGATTGCAGCAATTACTACATCTTTCGATTGTTGTGTAATCACTGGACCAAAATCTACTTCAGCATCTGTATAAGGGCCTACTTTTAAGTTTTCAATTTTTTCTTTTAAAATCGCTACAAATTTATCAGCCGTTTCTTTTCCAACTGGAATTGCACCAGAAATCGCCATACAACGTTGAGAAGCTGCACCATACGCTGCCCCTAGGAATGCATTTGCTGTTTTCTCTAAGTCTGCATCTGGCATTACGACCATGAAGTTTTTACCTCCGCCAAATGCTGCAACGCGTTTGTTGTAATTTGTTCCCGTTTGATAGATGTATTCAGCAACTGGAGTTGAACCAACAAATGAAATCGCTTCGATTGTTTTATTTTCTAGTAGTTCATCAACTGCTTCTTTATCACCATTAATAACTGTCCAAACGCCATCTGGTAAACCTGCTTCTTTCCAAAGGTTTGAAATATAAAGTGCAGATACAGGCACTTTTTCAGATGGTTTTAAAATAACAGAGTTCCCAACTGCTACTGCCATACTTGTTTGTGCAAGTGGAACCATTACTGGGAAGTTGAATGGAGCAATCGCAGCTACTACACCTAATGGATATTTAGCTGAAAACGCGTTAATGCCTCCACCAACATTTACAGAGTATTCTCCTTTTGTCATATGAGCAGCGTTAATTGCTAAATCTACAGATTCTAATCCACGTGTTATTTCGCCTTTTGCATCTTCTTTTGTTTTTCCGCTTTCTTCACAAATCACTTCAATTAATTCATCTATATTTTCTGTCACTAATTGACGGAAACGTTGAACGATTTCTGCTCTTTTCCCTGCAGATGTTTTTTTCCATGCCGGAAATGCTGCTTTCGCTTTTTCAATTGCATCTTTTACTTCATCTTTTGTAGCTAATGGAACGCGTGCAATTACTTCTCCTGTACTTGGATTAAACACATTTGAAAAACGTCCACTTGTACCCGCCACAAGTGCTCCATTAATAAAATGTTGTAATTCTCTTACCTTTTGTTCAACTGCCATTGCACATACACCCCTTATTTTTATTTGAGTATCTTCCAAAAGTTTAGAAGATTACTTCAATCTCTTCAATAATAATTTAACATTATTTAGGTAGTAGATTAAATGGACACATAGTAAAGAAAGTACTTTATTCTTTTCACATTTTGTTACATAAACCAATTTAACGTCCATATTCAATTACTTACCCTTAAACTTAAGTTACTAAAAAACAAAAACCCCGTAAAAATGTTGTGTCTAACATTTACGGGGCAGCTTAATTTAATACGTTTACCTTTTTATATTAAATTCCTTCTTCCGCTGCTTCATCACTAATAGTAATAGCAGAAGATTCTTCGACTCGATTTTTACCTTTTTGCGTAATAACGTAAGCTAACATGACGACAATTACAATAATTGAGGTAAATAGAATTTGAGATCGCATTGAATCAATAAAGAACATCGCAATTAATAATGCAGAAACTGCAATGATTGTGAGGTACGTTAAATATGGGAATAACCACATTTTCACCGATAATAGCTCAGGATTTTCTTTTTCTACCCTTTTTCTCACAATTAATTGAGATACTGCAATCATTAAATACATAATTAATGTAATCGCACTACATGAACTTAATAAAAACATAAACACTTTATCTGGTGAAACATAATTCATAATGACAGCAATATAAGAGAAGAAAGTACCTGCTAAAATTGCAATTACGGGTGCGCCTTGTTTATTTAACTTTAAGAAACTTTTTGGTGCTTCTCCTTTTTCAGCAAGTGAAAAGACCATTCTAGAAGTTGCATACAATGCAGAATTTAAGCACGATAAAACTGCCGTAAGTACGACAAAGTTCATAATTTGCGCAGCTGCAGGAATCCCAATATAGTCAAGTACCGCTACGTATGGACTTGTCAAAATATCAGACGAATGCCAAGGGAGTAATGTCACAACGACTGCAATCGATCCTACGTAAAAAATTAATATACGCCACGTAACAGAATTTGTTGCCTTTGTTACCGCTTCCTTTGGCTCTTCTGATTCACCGGCTGCAATGGCAATAATTTCAGTCCCCATAAATGAGAAAATAACTATGACAACCCCCATGAGAACTGATCCAAAACCATTCGGTAAAAAGCCACCTTGTCCAACTAAGTTTGTCATTCCTACCGCTTCAAAATTTGGTACAACACCGAATATAATTGCTGCTCCTATTGCAAGGAATGCGATAATACTAACTACCTTTATAAGTGAGAACCAATATTCAAATTCACCAAACGATTTCACAGAAATAATGTTTGTGAGTGTTAACGCAACAGTTAAAATTAGACTTAATAGCCAAAGTGGTACACCGTCGTACCAATACTGAATAATTGCCGCAGCGGCAGTTGCTTCTAGTGCGATAGCTATGACCCAGAAAAACCAATACAACCAACCAATTAAAAACCCTGCCCACGGACCAATTGCCTCATGTGCATAGTGAGCAAACGAACCACTTGTTGGATTCATAGCAGCCATTTCACCAAGCATTCTCATAACAAAGATCACAATCATACCCGCTAATGCATATGACAAAATCGCACCCGGACCAGCTAAATTGATAACAGAGCCACTACCCATAAATAAACCTGCACCGATTACCCCAGCTATAGCAATCATCGTCATATGCCGTTTTTTCAAGCCTCTTTGTAATTGATCATCTCTAACTTCCATCTGCATCCTCCTATTCATAATTTCTACAATTCTGACTATTAACAATTTAACATCATTATTTAAGGTTATTGGTTGGACATTATGTAAAATTAATCATCTTGTATTTCTACAATTTGTAAAAATGACTTTCTATTATATGAAGTAAAAGGATTGTTGGAACGAAAAAGAGAATTTATTGAAGGAAAAGAATGACAAGAAGCATGCCATACTGATGTAAATGATTAAACCAACCTCACAAATATTCCTATACCGTTTAGCCTAAAACAAAAATCCATTTAAATTTGCTACACATCCAACTTATTTGTATTATGATATAAATAACCAAGCTTGAATGGGAGGGATGGAGATTGGAAGCGAACAGGATTTCAGAAATAATTAAAGCAAATTTAGAAATCATTACCGTATCATTACTGGCCATAACTCTAATAATTATTTGGATTTATTTAAGTCGGGTTTTTAAAACAGAAGCAATGAAAAATCAGCGAGAAGCCGTAGAACTGTCCATCTATTATATCGATCGTTTTAACAGTACAGTTCTCCCCCATTACCAAAACTACAAAGTAAACGTATCAAACTTAGCTTATGACGATTTTGATCACATCTCTGACTATACTGGAATACATGATTTTCAGAAGGAATACCCTCTCACAATACTACAAGTACTAGAACGTAAAAAAATGAATGTTGAGAAATCACTACATGATCTCGATATTATTGCCACTGCCATTTTACATGGCCAACTAGATCAAGAAATCTTTATTAAATTATGTGGTCGAGAATTTTGTGAAGCTGTTGAGGTTTATTACGACATGATTTTGCACATTCGTAGAGAAAATCCAGAGGCATTCGGACAAATCATTACTATCTACAAAGACTGGCGTAAGAGATTTGCAGAAGTAAAGACGCCGAAGAAAAAGATGTAAGCTCCCAAATAGAAAGGTCTGAACCATTAGCATTAGCTACCTTTGTTCAGACCTTCATTTTTTGTCTCATATTCATTCCTAATTACGGATGAACCCTTTCAGGAGCAAAGAAACTTCCTATAGCTGTAATTGTAGTAGCTAGGTCTTTTCGATAGTTTAGGTGGTTATCATTTAAGCTGTTGATGCTTACTTCATTCCCACCAAGGGATGAGTGAACATACTGTTCGTCGCCTAAATACATGGCAATATGTCCAGGGAAGTACAGTAAATCTCCCTTTTTGATTTGCTCAAGGGGAATCTCTTTAATTGGGAAACCATCCATGATCTTTGCATCTCGATAAATAATAATCCCATTTATCAAATAAGCCATTGAACAAAGGCCAGAGCAGTCAATGCCTAACGGAGATTTCCCACCCCAACGATAAGGAGTATTTAAGTAACTGAGTGCTGTTTGCACAATGTTCTCCCGTAATTCATCCTCAGACCTATTTTCTTCTACTGCTCTTTCTTGAATCCAATGCTTTCTCACATAGCCAATTTCCCCAGTCGGCAATCCGATTGCTGCCCACTCAGCTTCTAAATCATCTTGTTCAAGGAAACGCACGATGGAGCCTTTTACGAGTGTTGTGACTTTGGTGCTTTGAATTTTTGGTTTTGTTAAAATATCGGCAAAGTTTTGCTTAATCACAAAGGTTGCTTCATTGAGCCATGCGTCTGTTCTTGCTTCATCAATTAATAAATACTCTTTTTTACAATACCCTTCATAACGGTAGGTTGTCTGAACCCGAACCCAATTAGCATCCACATCCTCTAGTATGTTGACTGTCATTCCGTACAATGCTTCATCAATTAGCTCAGACAACTCACTTGGTGCTTTATGTAAGTTGGCAATCATCCTTGTCACAATTGCTTTCATTTACCATTCCGCTCCTTTCCCATGAATTCGTTATAAACAACTTTTGAAATACGTCCAATCAATTGTCTAGCCTCATCATTATTTGAAACTTCTGTTACAAAAACGCCAATAATGTAATCCACTGATTTGGTATATACAATTCCAACATCATGATCAACCGTTTCAAGTCCACCTGTTTTATGGGCGATTTTTACATCATCCACTAAATAACGTTTTAAACCTTCAAAAATGCGTTGGCGACTCAATATATCAATGGCAATGGTGTTATTATGCTGGGATAGTAATGTCTGTCGATATAAACTAGTAAAAACATGGGCCATATCACGCGCAGTTGTAACATTATCATAGCCTTGCTCAAGTCGCTTAAAGTCCATCATCTTACGCTGAAGCTTTGTTTGTGTAAGTCCAAAATTACTAAAATAGACGTTTAGTGCTTCCATTCCGATATAATCAATCAGCACATTTGTTGCTGAATTATCGCTCGTAATAATCATCCATACTAACAGTTCATATAATGTACAAGAAGTTACCTTCTGCTCAGTAAGTACACTAAACTCCACTAGATTTTCTGGTGTAACTTCAAGTAATTGATTCGGAGATTGATTTGTTCGCTCGAGATGATCTAAAACCGCAAGTAGAATTGGCACCTTAATTAGACTCGCGCTCGAAAATACTTCATCAAGTTGTTCGCCAATTAAAAACTGATTTTCCTTTGCCCCTTTCACAAATAAATGAACATTGAACGGTACATCTTGAATCATTTGATTAATGTTCTGCTTCATAACGAGACCTACTCAATTACTTCAATAATTTGGGAGTCAGCATTAAATCTAACTGTTCGACCTAGCGGAAGTGACATCGTTGGTAAGCAATGACCACAAACCACATCCTTTAAAATCGGTTTCCCTATAGGAACTAAAATCTCGTCAAAAATAGTTTGTAACCGCAAGCTTTGCTCTGGTCGCTTTGGATTTTGCGGACCACAATCTGTCCAAGCACCTAACAATAGCCCTGCTGCATCATCTAGCTTCCCAGCGAGTTTTAAATGGGTTAGCATACGGTCAATGCTCCGCTCGTATTCATCGATATCTTCTAAAAATAAAATTTTCCCTTTTGTATCAATCTCATATGGCGTACCAAGAGAAGCAACAACTAAAGTTAAGTTCCCACCAACTAACTGTCCCGTTGCCTCTCCCCCCACCAAGGTTGTTATTGGTTCACCGTCCGGATTTTCTAAGCGATATCCTGAAGCTTCTGTATTCATTACAGTACTAATGAAACTATTCCAGGAATACTCATCCATCTCCGGCTTTACAAATTCAGTTGAAGGCATGGGTGTATGGTAAGTTACAAAGCCACATTTTTGATGAAAAGCGATATGTAATGCCGTTACATCACTATAACCCGCGAACACTTTCGGATTGGCTTTAATCATTTCATAGTCAAGGTAGGGGAGTATTTTTGTTGCACCATAGCCACCACGAATACAAAAGATCCCATGAATTTTTGGATCGCTAAACATTTGATTCAATTCTTGGGCGCGAAGTTCATCTGTCCCGGCTAAGTAACCATGTCTTTCTCGGCATGTTTCCCCCACAACCACATTAAATCCTAGTGCTTCAACACGTTTAATCGCTTCAGGTAAGACTTCTGGTGGAGTTGGGCTAGATGCACTGATTAGCCCAATCGTATCACCTTTCTTCAGTGACTTTGGTATTCTCATTCTATGAAACCCCCAAACTTATTTTTTCACGATACCGCGTGGCTTCTTCTTCATTTGCTAATACAAAATGTCCTTCCTCAACTTCAACAAACGAAGGTGGATATCGGTCATAATCATGCTGGCTTGGATCATAGATTTCCACCACTTTGGCCCGTTCCTTAAAGGGGTTTGGTTCAGGTACTGCAGATAATAATGCCCGTGTATACGGATGAAGTGGATTGTTGAATAGCTTCTCCGTCTCGGCTAACTCCACGATGTTTCCTTTATAAATGACGGCAGTTCTGTCTGTAATAAAGCGAACAATGGATAAATCATGAGCAATAAATAAATAGGTTAAATTGTTTGATTCCTGTAGACTTGAAAGTAAGTTTAATACTTGCGCCCGGATAGACACATCTAATGCTGAAATCGGTTCATCGGCAATAATAAACTCCGGTTCCATTACTAATGAACGGGCAATCCCTATTCGTTGACGTTGACCACCTGAAAATTCATGAGGGAAGCGGCTTGCAAATTCAGGAAGTAGCCCAACTGCAAGTAAAGCTTTACGTACCTTTTCCTCGCGCTCTTTTTCACTTTTATATTTCTTCGTATTAATAAGACCTTCCGAAATAATATAATCTACCTTTGCACGTTCATTTAAAGAAGCCATTGGATCTTGGAAAATCATTTGGATTTTTTGGATGATTTCGCGTTCCCAGTCCTTTGAGATTTTGCCGTTAATCGGTTTGCCGTGGAATAAAATCTGTCCACCTGTTACTTCATTGAGTCTCATAATTGCTCGACCAATCGTTGTTTTACCAGAACCTGATTCCCCAACTAATCCGAATGTTTCTCCTTTATAGATTTCAAAGCTAACATCGTCAATGGCAGTGAATTTACTTTTCCCTTTACCAAATTCAACTTTCAAGTTTTTTACTTCAAGTAATACTTCTCTATTTTTCATGTGCTAAACGTCTCCCTTCTTCAAAGAATGCTTGCAAAGCTTTCGGGAGCTCTACTTTAGGCGCTCTAGGATCTAAAAGCCATGTGCGAGCATAGTGCGTTTCACTCACTTTAAAGAATGGTGGGCGTTCTAAAAAGTCAATTTCAAGGGCAAATTGATTCCGTGGAGCAAAAGCATCCCCCTTCACCTCTTTGAATAAGTTCGGCGGTGTACCTTTAATCGAATACAACTGATCTCCCTTCGTTCCAAGCTGTGGGAGGGATGAAATTAACGCCCATGTATAAGGGTGCTTTCCATCAAAAAATACTTCTTCTGTTTTGCCAACCTCAATAATATCGCCAGCATACATAACAGCAATGCGGTCTGCTACTTTGGCAACAACCCCCAAATCATGAGTAATGAAGATTGTTGTTAAACCATATTTCTTTTGAAGGTTTGTTAAAAGCTGTAGTATTTGGGCCTGAATTGTTACATCAAGCGCTGTTGTCGGTTCATCACAAATTAAAATTTTGGGATTACATGCAACAGCTATTGCTATTACGATACGCTGCCTCATCCCACCTGAGAACTCATGAGGATATTGCTTGTAACGTTTTTCAACATCGTGAATTCCAACATCTCGAAGTAATTTTAATGTCTCTTCATATGCGGACTTACCTTTTAACCCTTGATGTAATACAACACATTCTTCAATTTGCTTTCCAATCGTTTTGAGTGGATTTAATGAAGTCATCGGATCTTGCGTTACCATGGCAATTTCTTTTCCGCGAATCTTAAGCCAATCCTTTTCAGTAGTAAATTCAGCTAGATCCATATTTTGATATAAAATTTGTCCTTGATCGATATAACCGTTTTTATCGAGTAAACCCATAATAGATTTCACCAGAACAGATTTCCCTGAGCCGGACTCCCCTACAATGGCTAGACATTCACCCTTATATAAATCTAGTGATATATCACGAATGGCAGTTAACACTTGTCCACGAAGTTTGAATTTGATAATCAAGTTTTGAATCGATAGGACACGCTCTCTTGTTTGTAATTCCCCCATCGTTATCCCCCTTTACACGTGATTTTTTGGATCTGCAGCATCGGCAAACGCATTTCCAATAATATAGAACGCAATCGTAATCACACTTAATACAATACTTGGGAAGAATAATTGATAACGTAAATCGGGTGACATCATTAGTACACGACCTTCGTTTATTAAATTTCCTAAAGAAGGCTCACTAACAGGCAACCCTAATCCTATATAGGTTAAAAATACTTCCGACCCAATCGCAAACGGGATGGCTAAACTCATTCGTAACATAATAATGGAGATTAAGTATGGTAATAAGTTTTTAAGAATAATTCGATAGCTTGGTGTTCCTAAACATTTTGAAGCTAAGTTATATTCACGGTCACGCAGAATGACAATTTGATTACGAATAAACCGAGCCATCTCCACCCAACCGGTAATACACATGGCGATAATAATTGTCGATATACTTGGACGTAATATATATGACATTAAAATTAGAACAATAGTCGTTGGGATGTTTTCCACAATGTAGTAGGCTTGCGTAATCGGTGCTTCTAATCTTCGCGAGAATCCCCACATTGCACCGATGGCAATCCCAACCACGACTTCGACTAATGCTACGACAAATCCGATTAATAAGGATGTACGTGTTCCTGCCCAAATACGTGACCATAAATCCTGACCAATTGAATTCGTTCCAAACCAAAATTCTGAACCTGGTGCAATATTCCGCGCCTGCGAACCCGTTTGTTCATCAAGATAAATTTCCGTTGGCGACTTTTGACCTGGCAAGTAAGGTTGGAGGAGTGTAAAGAATACAATGATCAACACAAGCGCTAATAAAAACACAGCAACTCGATTTTTTAAGAAGGACTTCCATGTCGATTGCCAATAAGAATAATTAGAGTAAGCTGTTTCCTCTGCTTGATGATCATCAGATACAGCAAACTTAAATAATTGCTCACTAGACTTATCAGAAATATTAGAAATTTCTTTTGTGTAGATACCCATTAGCGTACACTCTCCCCTTTCCCTAACTTAATTCGTGGGTCAACAAGGGCCATTGCAATATCACCTAATATCAAACCAATAATTCCAAGTGATGAGAATACTAGAACTAGGCCTTGTACAACGTTATTATCCTGACGTTGGATCGCATCAACAAGTAACCCTCCCATCCCTGGGATTGAGTACAAAGACTCAACATAGATGGAGCCTGCAATCGTAAAAAGAATGGTTGCTGGTAAGTACTGTGCCAACGGAATAAATGCATTTCTAAGAACATGCTTGAACATTAAAGTACGTTCTTTTACCCCTTTAGCTCTTGCTAGTTTAATATAATCTCTGTTTAGTTCATCAACCATATAGCGTCGCATCCACATCGCGTAAGATGCAGTCGGTGCTAAGGCCAACGATATTAATGGAAGTACCCAACTAATAGGGTCATACTCATCAAAAAGCATTGGTAAGTCGAAAATCTCTGTTATATACATTTGAATAATTAAGTAATACACCATCGCCGGTACAGCAACTACGAATACAATGTAGCCAGTCCCTAGTCGATCAAGCCATCTCCCTTTCATTTGTGCCATTAAAATACCAAGTGGTACGCCAATAATTAATGACAACGCAACAGCGCCCAATCCAAATGACACGGAGTACATGAATTTATCCGCAATGATATCAAGAACAGGGACATCCTGACGATATGTGATGGACTTTCCAAAATCACCTGAAATTAAATTTGTATAAAAATTTCCTAGCTGAACTAAGATTGGGTCCCTAAGGCCTAAATTTGTTAAATATATTTCCTGTTGTTCTGGTGACATCTTATCTGCTGCAGCTCCTAAATACCCCTCTTCTGGCATTAAGCGCAGTAATAAGAAAACAATCGTGACAATAACAAATAAAGTGAATACGGACTGTAATAATCGTTTCCCTATGTACTTCAACATTTTTGGATCCTCCTATCTTTTTATCGAAAAGGCACTTTAGCTTAACATCTATACTTCCTCTCAAAATCGCATGACTTGCTGCGATTAATTCGATATATGGTGAGGGGGTTTGGTCCCTCGCAAAATGGAGATGGAGTTAGAAAGAATGAGGAGATGCTACCCCATAGGTATTAAGCATCTCCTCTCTACTAAACTCTTCTACTACTTACTATTTTGCTAAAGCCTCTGCACGTTCTGTTTCCCACTGCGCAAGAGCTTCTTTAAACTCATCATTACTCATTGGCTTATCTAATAGATGTTGCCCTTTGTATTTCTCAGCAGTTACACCAAACGGAGAGTATTGTGCCTCAAATGGATTCAATTTAGAAGCCACATAACCTACCCCACCAGATGTACCCACTGCATAAGGGATAACAAACGCTTCATCGATTAAGAAAGCTTCTGCCTCAGCAAATAATTGGTAACGTTTTGCCGGATCTATTTCAGCTTTTGCTGCATCTACAAGATTTTGATACTTACTCTTCCCATTTTCATCTGCATAGCCTTCAGCAAGCTCTGGCTTGTTGTATGTGCCTCCTTCAGTAAATGGATCTGTGTAAGTTGAAGGATCCGCATAGTCTGGGCCCCAGTTTGCTTCTAATAGAGCAAATTTACCTGGTCGACGTACTTCAGATAAGAAGCCTGTTGATGGACCTGGCTCTAGAATAATATCTACATAATCTGCACCTAATAAATTCTCAACTTGTTGCTCGATTACTTGAGAACGGTTTGCCCAATCAGGAACACCTGAATTGTATGGCATTAATACTTTCACTGGGAAAGTTGCTTTTCCAGTGAGTGCTGCCAAAGCTTTTTCCTTGTACTCAAGTGCTAGGTCTTTATTAAATGAATCGTTATTTGAGATGTCTTTTAATGGTTCCAATTGTGTATAATCTACACCGTCAACATCAACAAAGTTTTTCGGTGTAATTGTGTTTTTAAGTAAAGCTGTTGGATTATAAGGTTCTAAAGTCAACATTGCCGATTCACGATCAAGCGCATGGAACAGCGACTTACGGAAATCTTTGTTATTCACTGCAATTTTCCAATTTTCCGGCTCAAATTCAGCATCAAACTGTGGATCAAAGTTTAGTGCATAGAAATATGAATAAAAGTCTGTTTTACTTTGACGAACAAGCGATTTCTTCTCTTCATCATTGAACCATTCATCAAGAATTGATGATGGAATTCCAGCATAGTCAACTTCTCCACGTAAGAATAATTCAGGCGCTACTGTTGCAGCTTCTTTGTTATATTTGTAACGAATGCGATCGATAAACACATTTTCTTTATCCCAATATGTTTCGTTTTTCACAAGTACACGCTGGTTTTGAGGCTCAAATTTATCTAAAATATACGCCCCGTTATAAAGGAAGTTTTCACGAGTTGTACCAAAGCTGTCACCTTTTTCAGCTAAGAATTCACCATTAACTGGGAAGAAACATACATAGTTCAGCATTGAAAGGAAATAAGGCGCTGGTGCCTCTAATGTGTACTCCAATGTATGTTCATCAATTGCTTTCACGCCTACTTGTGAGAAGTCAGTAATCTCTCCGTTGTAGAATGCATCCCCATTTTTTACGACTGTCGCAATCCATGATGTTGCGGATTCATTTTTAGCGTCAAGCACGTAAGCTAATCCGTCAACGAAGTCTTGCGCTACAACATCAGCGTATTCTTCCCCATCATGTGTTACCCATTTCACACCTTCGCGTAATTTAAATGTCCACACAGTGGCATCTTCATTTGAAGACCATTCCGTTGCTAAGCCAGGTTTTACAATTCCGTATTTATCATACTCAATCAAACCATCTACTAAGTTAGCAGCTACAGCAAACTCATTTGTTTCAGCAGTTTTTAAGTAGTTTAATGTTTTGATTTCTCCGGAATAAACAAGTTTGTACTCAACTGCATCTCCGCTTTTTTCTCCCCCGCCTTCAGATTCTTTGTCGCTACATGCAGCTAAAAGAATTGCAACGAAGCACATTAATATTAACCAGTATTTCTTCATAAAAACCCTCCCCTTTGTCTCTTCTTTTTATAATGAAAACCCAATACCAGCATGATCTGTCATTGTAATTCGTTCACTTTCGAACAAAGGACCACCAGCAATCGGATCTTTCATACATAAACTAGGCCCGTCCAAATCCACCATTGTGATGTTCTTCTGGGATGCAGCAAAATGAGCTGCCGCGCTAACACTAATTTTCGTTTCAAGCATGCAGCCAATCATACATTCAATGCCATTTGCCTCTGCTATTTGACAAAGCTTTTGTGCTTGAAAGATTCCCCCTGTTTTCATTAACTTAATGTTAATTAAGTCAGCAGCTCGTTTTTCAATTATTGTGAAGGCATCCTTTGAAGAAAAGACACTCTCATCAGCCAAAATATTCGTAAATGTATTGGCTGTTACATATTGCATCCCTGCCAAATCATCATGATGAACAGGCTGCTCAACTAATTCAATATTTGTATTAGCATCTTCAAGGGCTCGAATAATTCGAACTGCTTGTTTTGGCGTCCACCCTTGATTTGCATCAACTCGCAATGTAATATCTGGTCCGACCGCTTCACGTATAGATACTACACGCTCCACATCACCAATTGGGTCTTTTCCGACCTTAACCTTTAGAATGGTGAACCCTCTCTTTACTGCATCCAGACTATCTTTGACCATTTCTTCCTTGTCATTGACACTGATTGTGATGTCAGTGACCAACTCTTTACGATAGCCTCCAAGTATTTTATAAAGCGGTGTTTGATAGCGTTTTCCAAAAAGGTCATATACAGCCATATCAACTGCTGCTTTCGCGCTTGTATTTTTGTAAATACTTTTATCGAGTCGATCCATGATTTGAGCGATATCGTCTAGATCCATTCCGACAATTGCTGGTTTAATATATCCCTCAATGGCTCGTTTTATGGACACCCTTGTTTCACCTGTGATAACTGCTGTTGGTGCAGCCTCCCCAATGCCAACCTGTCCGTTATCGGTATGCACATACACCGCTACATTTCGAATGCTATAAACTGTCCGAAGCGCCGTTTTAAAGGGCGTGATTAATGGAGCCTCTACTTCCCCTACAACAATATCTGTTATTTTCATCCCATCACCCCGCCTGCCGTTACATTATGTTAAAAACTGTAGGACACGTAAAACTTCATAATAATCATTAGTTACGAACTCAACCGTGTTATGCGGTTTAAACGTCGCTCCCGGATAAAAGGAATTCCGGTATGCTCTTGTATGATCGCGGTAAACAATTTCAACGACGTAACGTTCAGGTAGTTTCACTTGTAAAACTTCACGCTCAACCTTCATTGCTTCTTCTACTAATCGTTTCGTTTCTTTAATCGTTAACTTTGGGCTTACACTTACCGTTGCACTACCAATACCTTCTTTAGTAGCAAAAGTAATGATATTTTCATTTACTGTTTGGATTTCTTCTGTTAACCCAACATCTCCACTCACGAATGCTACTGGCACTCCATGTAAAGCCGCAGCATATGTATTAATTAAAAACTCACTTGCATATTCCCCGTTTATTTTGACATCCGTATTAACCGCAAGTGTATGAGCTAACGGGTTACGTTCACTGCCGCCCTTACTGTGATATCCGATAAAAATGGCACGGTCAAAGCTTTCATCAAGTCCTGCGACCATACACATCGGTTCACCTGTCCAACCACGAATAACCCTGCAGTTTACTGGTAAATTTGAAATATCAAGATTACGCGCCGAATCATGTGCATCTTTTAGTAGAATCTCTGTTGCTCCCCCTGCAATTGCCCCTTCAATTGCAGCTTCTACCTCTTTTGTCATTTGCTTTAAAAATGGCTGAATATCCTGTGTGTTCAATTCGGTTTCAATCCAAGCGGTTGTTCCTGTAATCCCTTCAAGATCTGCACTAATATAAACCTTCATATATATCGATACCCCTTTATGATATTGTCTTGAACATCCGCCTCAATGGCCCCATAAATACCTACTGGTGCTCCCACTCTTCTTGCCCAAGTGACATTGCCATAATCATAGTGCCACCATTCTTCAGAGTAATTTGTAAAGCCAACTGCTATCATACTGTTATATAAAATTCGGCGATTTATTAATGCTTCGCCATTCTCCTTTGGATGAAGTTCAAAATAACGTGTTGCAGACTTTTCATCCATTGCATCAAAAACTGTCCCAAGATCTAGTTCATTTCCTTTTAGATCGCCTAAGGTTAAATCAATGGCTCCCCCTGTTAAATGAGGAGAACGGTATTTTGATTCCGTGCTGGGATACGAGACAAACGTTAATGTTTTTTCTAATACTTCCTCTGCTGTATAATCCGGATGTTTTTTCTTGGTTTCATCTAAAAATTGATTAAATAAATGTTTTTGCGCCTCAAACGGTCGATAGCCATCGTACAATATGAAACTTAAATTCTTGGGCAAAATGTTTAATGCCTGTTGAATACGTTCATAGACACCTTTACGCAAATATATAAATTTAAGACTATTGGGAATATTTTGTATATAGTACATTGACTTAATAAAGATCCTTGGGTGCTCTTCTTTCATTAAAATAAGTGGTTCATTATTTTCTGAAACAGGTGGTTCATGTTGCTGTTTTGGGACTAATAACTCAATTGGTTCAGAAATCTTCTCTTGAATATGTACCAACTCCATTTTAGTAAGAGATTTTTACAATCAATAAAATGATTATTTAGATAATTCTGTAATTAAGTAATAATCTATCATAATAGCAATAGTTTGAATAGGCAAATTATACCTATTTTTCTATTTTTATATTTCATTTTTAAAATTTAGATATATCAAAATCAGGTTATATTGCCGTATATTTTGGGTTTTCTCTAGATTAAAGTATAAAAAAAGCTATTTAAGCATAAATATCCTGCTTTAATAGCTACTCATCATTTTTTGTTATTTTCTAATGAAATGCACCTTAAATTGGTAGGATTACAAATTTGGCTATGGCTTCATGATTACCCTGGTGTTACTCTATATCCCTATTTTTTCTGCTCTTTACTTCTATTGATTGAAGTTAAATAAATAGGCATTAACTACATTTCCATCTCGCCCAACAGTAGTTTCTGCCTGAGAAAGCGAATTTAAAATAGCTTCCTCTGTTACTTCTGCTGCTGCAGTAAATAACCTATTCATCATTGGATGATCTTCACGTAATTGTGTACGTGTTTCTATTAATTTATCGGTAGCATGGGGAATGTTGTGGGCAGTCGTAAACCCAATGACAATATCACCACTTCCATGAGATAAATGACTACCTGTACGCCCAAGACCAATGCCACCCCGTTTAATGACACGCAATAATTGTCTACTACTAAGTGGTGCATCTGTGGCAAGTACAATGATGATAGATCCATCAGTTGGAGTAATAGTGGACTTTTCCTCATTCCCTTTTAGGCCATAACGTTCTGCTAACAGTTCATACTCTTCACCGAAATTACTTAACACCATACATCCGATTGTATATGTAACTTCTGTACCTTCTGCTGAGACAATACGTGATGATGAGCCAACGCCTCCTTTGTATCCAAAGCAAACCATCCCTTTCCCTGCACCTACTGCCCCTTCAGAAGCTGTACTTTTAGATGCTTTTTGGATGGCTTCAATGGCATGTTTCGGTTGAATTGGACATTCACGAATCGAATTTAAATGACCATCATTACACTCCCCAACCACAATATTAATCGTCCCGGTCGTGTCGCCAATTTCCTCATTTTCACCAAGCATATATTGCAACGTCCCTTGCGTCACAGCAGGAACACCAAATGTATTTGTCAGCATAATCGGGGATTCTATCACGCCAAGCTCATTTACTTGCACAAGCCCCGTTGTTTTCCCAAACCCATTAAGAATACAACTTGCAGCCGTTACCTTTTGCTGAAATAAATTTCCCCCGTGCGGTAATATAGCCGTAACCCCTGTACAAGCATATTTCCCACTTTCATCTAGTGGATAATCGAGCGTCACATGTCCAACACGTACCCCTTCTACATCAGTAATACAATTTTTCTCCCCTGTAGGTAGCAACCCAATACGTATTCCCCTATCTCGAACTTTCATTTATCCCACCCCTAATATTCAAATATAATCAAACTTATCATATTTTATATAGAAAGAGTTGGTAAAAGATAATAGCGAAAAAGGTGACGTATCGTGAATACGTCACCTTGTTACAACTATATATAATATGAAATTAAGCCTCTACCTTTTCACGTTTAAGAGGTTCTAAGTCAATTTCAAAGCCTAAATCTTCTAGCATTTGTTTGTCTTTATCTCCCGGTTGGCCGTCTGTTGTTAAGTAATCTCCAAGGAAAATAGAGTTTGCCGCATAAAGACTAAGTGGCTGTAAAGAGCCTAAGTTTACTTCACGTCCACCAGAAACTCGTATTTCTTTTGATGGATTAATATAACGGAATAAACATAACACTTTTAAGC
This sequence comes from Ureibacillus composti, assembly GCA_030348875.1. GTDB lineage: Bacteria > Bacillota > Bacilli > Bacillales_A > Planococcaceae > Ureibacillus > Ureibacillus composti. Next base: position 325,730 of record JAUCEP010000002.1, on the reverse strand, counting down.
AATAACGAGGATTCAACTCATGTGTCCCTTCTAAAGGTGTCCCATCAATGGCATGTAAAAAATTCACTGGGATTGAATCCGCATCTAATATACGTAAGCTTCTTGCCATTGCTACGATATCTTCTTTTGTTTCACGCATTCCTACAATTACACCTGAACATGGTGAAATCCCTGCTTGTTTCGCTAATTCAACCGTGTTCACACGATCATCATACGTATGGGACGTTGTTATATTTGCGTGATGATTTGCGGAAGTATTAATGTTGTGATTATATCTATCGACCCCTGCTTCTTTTAGCTTTTCTGCTTGCTCTGGTTTTAAGATTCCTAAACATGCACAAACAGTCATCTCTTGATGCTTCTCTTTTATTTCTTTCACAGCATCTACTACAATATCAAGCTCTCGATTTACAGGTCCTCGTCCACTCGCCACGATACAGTATGTACCAACATTTAAAGAGGCAGCTCGTTCCGCTCCCGCTACGATTTCATCTTTTTTCATCATCGGATATTTTTCAATTGGTGCTTTTGAAACAATTGATTGGGAACAATAGCCACAGTTTTCTGCGCAGAGTCCTGATTTTGTATTAATAATCATGTTCAATTTCACTTTATTGCCATAATAATGCTTTCGAATTTGATAAGTCGCATGTAATAGAGACAATAACTCATCATCTGGACTTTCTAAAATAGCAAGCGCTTCTGTATCGGTAAGCTCATAACCTTCTAATACTTTTGTTGCGAGTAATCCATAGTCCATTTCTATTTCCCCACTTTCAGTATTTTTTGAATTCTAAAGCCAAAAATCCCTGCAAAGACTGCTAAAATTATATCCTTTGGTAAAGGTGGCATCATCCATGCCCAAGCTAACTTATATGAGAATCCTTCTGGTGCACTAAACCATAACATGTAAGCTGCATACATCCAGTTTGTACCTACTAAATAACTGATGATCGTCCCCACTAAAGCTGCTGTAATATACATCTTTTTTGTACGTTTATGCTCAACGATCTTTCCTACAACGTAAGCTACTAAAATGAATGTCACAATAAACCCAAAAGTTGGATTTAATAACGATGACAATCCTCCACCAAATCTTGCAAAGACCGGAGCTCCCGCCAAGCCTACAAGCATGTAAACCGTAACAGAGATTGCCCCTAAACGACTTCCCAACACTAAACCTGCTAATACCGCAAAAAAGGCTTGTAGAGTAATCGGAACGCCCCCTACAACCATAAACGGTGCAAAGGAAGTGATGTTTGCGCCAATCATCATTAATGTAGCAAAAATACCACAATACACTAACTCAACTGTTTTAAGTTTTGATTTTGAATTTGAATTTGCCGTTTGTGTAGTCATTTTCATATCCCCTCAATAATTATCTAACTTTCATAACCATAATAAGGAATAGGCTCCAATTGTGTCAACTTATTTTTATTTTAGGTTAACTCAAAATTTTAGAGAAAGAAAGATGGGGTGAAAACTTAGTAAGCAAACAAAAAATCATTTGCTATTGGAGTAAATCGATTTCGCCGATCCATACGGGGATTTTCTAAGTGAAAACATAATTGAGGATTTTATGGGATCGTTTTGAATTTTATAAGACAACCACATAAAAAAGCTTACTCACCCGACGAACAGGTGAATAAGCTAAAAAAATAAATAATTTTTAATCTTCCTTTTTAAACAGCTTTCCAGGCCAGAATGACCATCGTCCCAATACAATTGTAATTGCCGGTACTAATAACGGGCGAACTATAAATGTATCAATTAACACACCGAGTGCTGTAACAACACCGAACTGTACTAATACTTGTATCGGTAGGGTCGCTAAAACGGCAAATGTTCCTGCTAAAATTAGACCTGCAGAAGTAATAACTGAACCAGTTTGAGTTACCCCTAATTTTACTGATTCCTTAAGTCCCTTCGTCTTGCGATTCTTCCATACTTCAGAAATCATAAAGATATTGTAATCCTCACCAAGTGCAACTAAGAATACAAAGGAATACAAAGGTATTGAACTTGCAATCGATTCTGCTCCAAAGAATGTCGTTAATACTAGCCATCCTGCCCCTAATGCTGCAAAGAATGAAATAATAACTGTTCCGACTAAATAAATTGTTGCTGGTACCGAGCGCAAATAAATCAGTAACAATAATGAGATAATCGCGATCATAACCGGTTGAATGAGCGATTCATCACGTTCTTGAACATCTCGCGTATCCACTTGAGAGCTCGTTTCTCCACCAATCCAGAAACTTTCATCTGCATCTTCAACCCCAGCATCAGCTAGCATTGTTTCCACACTTTTTTTCAAGTCTGGCATTAAATCCATCGCTTCATTTGAATATGGATTTTGATTTAGATCCGCTTCATACATCTGAATATCGGAGTCTTTCTCACCGATTATCGGCTCATTAACAACATCTATATAGCTGAGACCAGCAATTTCTTCAGTTAGATTAACTTCTTTTCCTTTTGTATCTACGACAATTTGAACAGGTGCTAATTCACCCGGCGAGAAGTTTTCCGCGATAATTGTAAACCCTTCACGAGATGGCATATCTTCAGGGAATGATGATAATAAATCATAATTGTATTTAACTTGAGTTGATGTGAGTGCTAAGCCAAGTAGAATCACACCTGTCACGATAATAACGATCCATGGTTTGCTTGTAACAAACTCACCGATTTTTGACATGATAGGATGTCTAGGTTTCGGTGCTTTATATGGCTTATTTTTCTCTGCTGAGCGCTTTTTCTCCATTTCATCTGTACGTGGGATAAATGGGAAGAAGGCAATACGCCCCATAATCGCCAAGAAGGCAGGTAAAATAGTTAATGCAGCAATTCCCATAATAAAGATGGCGAAACTAAACGGTACAGCGAAACGTTGGAATGCACCATAATCCGCTAAACCTAGCGTTCCTAATCCGATAAACACCGTAAGTGCGCTCATCATAATGGCACCGCCGGATTCTTTTACAGATAGTCGAAGAGCCTCAAACTTATTCTCCACTTCTAGTAACATTTCACGATATCTTGTAATTAAAAATAAACAATAATCCGTTCCTGCCCCAAATAATAATACGGTCATTATGGATACTGCTTGAGCATCTTTACTAATCCATCCACTTTCCGCAAACCACCCGAGTAGCGGACTAATTACACCATATGCAATCCCTACAACAATAATTGGCAAGATAGCTAAAATTGGAGAACGATAAATTACAACAAGTAACACTAAAATTAGCACAACTGTAGCTATTAACAGCTGTACGTCTGCCTGCATAAACAGATCAGTAGCATCAACAGAAATTCCTGCTGGCCCTGAGAAACGAGCATGTAATACATCTTCTTTTAAATTTGGATCATATGGATTTTCACCAAATTGATCCTCTGTCACCTTTTTAATTTCAGCTAAGTTTTCTTTTAATGTATCAGTATTTAAAGATTCCTCGAAGAAGATTGGTGTAACGATCGAAGTTCCATTTTCAGAAACACTGCCTAGTAGTGCCTCCGTAGGCAACTGTGAAAGTGGAGGAAGTGTTTGTTGCCCTTTTAAAGGATTTGCCTCTAACTCTTCATAAAGTAATTGGATTGATTGCAAATCCTCTACCTGAAGTCCTGCTTCTTTATACCAGACTATTAAAAGTGGTAGCCCAGAGTCAGATGGAAATTGTTCCTCAATGATTGAGCTTGCTTGTTGGCTCATTACGTCTTCAGGTAAGTCACTTGTAGAAGCATTTTCTACGCTATTTATTTGAGGAAACAAAGATGATAAAGCTCCGACAATTAAGACCCAAAGTATTACCGTAATCCATCTTGAACGCTTATTTCCTACTAAACTTCCCCATTTATCTAACGGGTGTTTTGACATAGTTATAACTCCTTCTTACTTCAAGATTTTCTCTATTCTTAAGCGTTTTAAATTGTTCTAATAGCGAAATTTTTGAAAGTCTTAACTTTTAGTATCTCCCTAATGTAAAATACCTAATTAATAAATTTTCCATTATTACGAAAATTTATTACAGAATAATTCACATAAAGAATGAATATTCCCTTATCCTTTAAAACAATAAAACGCAAAGACAATTCAGTCTTTGCGCCTATTCTAAACTTTTTTAAAATAATTTTCTAACAATCTACTCAAACTATTGAATAATTTATTAAACTTGAAGAAGAGTACCCATCTTTATTTATTTCGATCATGTTAGATAATTCCTTTTCAAGCCTACAAAATGAGTCAAATTGCCCGATAAGTTATTTCGGTATATCAATCTTCTTGATCCTCTTCTTGGTTTGTTTCTCCAAAGAAAGTGACGATTTCTTTTGCCTTTTTACGCTCTTTTGCTTTTGGCAACTCATCAAAATACCCTAACTGCAACATGGAGATTATTCGTTCTCCGTGCTTAACCCCTAATTTGTCACGAAATTTTGGATCATCCAAAAAGTCAGGAGTTTTCCAGCATGAACCAATACCGTAATCCCATGCAAGCAATTGAATGTTTTGGATAAACGTACTCGCTGCTCCGAAATCTTCTAAACGTTGTTTTTGTCTTACATCTTCAGGAACAACAACAAATACATAAGCACCTGGTGTTGTGAACTTTTGCATTTTGTTTGCTACTTCTTCATTACTCAACGTTTGCCAATTTGGTATTGTTGTATCTCTTAATACGTTTTGGATTTTTTCAAGATTTTCTTCGCTCGCTACAACTAAGCGCCAAGGTTCTCTATTTTTATGATTAGGTGCCCATACAGCATCGTTAATAATATTCATTAAATCTTCTCTGTCTACTGGTTGCCCATTGAACTTTTTAATTGAACGTCTTCCAATGATGGCTTCTCTTACAGATAATGATTGTTCGTTCATTTGTTGTTTCGCTCCTTAAAATCGAATGAATCTAGACCATTTGTCTTAATTTTGCTTTCAATCAACCATAACATAAATAATACGCAATTAAAATATACTTAGATTCTTCCATTATTTTCATACTTATTACAACTAGTAATAGATATTAAATGTTATATCCCCAAAAATCGACTTAATTAAACACGTCATCTATTTTGAAATAGTAATATCTAATATTTGGCGTATACGCATAGGAATCTGCATAAGAGTAGTGGCGATTTGCACTACTAACCGTATGTGCATTGATATAAGGAACACCGTTATATACACTTGTAACAATCGTTGTATGATTAATTCTTCCGTCACCTTCAAAATCATAACAAATGACATCCCCTGGCTCTAGTTCAGAAGGAGATTGAACTTGTTTGGCCGTTAAGCCTGACTTCGAATTTTGTAAATTCGACATAAAGGCATTTGCAACTGCCCAACTATAGCTCCACGTTTCATTGGGATAATGATTTCCTCTTGCTCCTGCCCGCCAACCTTCTGTAATCCACCATCCTCTTGCACGGTTCGGATACCCTGTCATAGGTGCTCCTCCAGCTCTCAGGCATTGCGATATGAAATTAGTACAATCATCAGTGAACGCAGGATAATTCGGGTTGTGCCCATTCCACCAAGCCTGGGCATATGCGACTGCAGCCGCACGGTAATAAGTTGGAATTTTTTACCCCTCCTCCCAACCATCATATGCTTGAAGAGTGAACCTTTTCCTTGAAATTAGACACTTTTAATAATGTTTTTAAATTAGCTAAGCTTTTGATGCCTACAAGGTACATGTTTTTGATACAATAAGATGAAAGGGAAATATTGATTTTCCCTTAAAGTTTATTAAAAATATTACATTTACTATAAAGTTGATATATTTTATATTTTTTAATCATATTTTCATGGCATAGATCTAAAAACGTTAATAGAGTTTTGAGTGAAAGGATGTTGAAATTGACGCAGCACGCTGAGAGAGAAATAGTTGAACTAACACGTTTATGTGACAACAAAGGTAACTTAAATCCTGAAGCTATTGGTTTTGCACGCAAACCTATTATCGATAGTAATTTATCTGGCCATTTTATGAGAAAGAAAAAATGGAATTATTGGTGCATCTTTGGAGAAGAAATTCTATTTTCTGTTACAATCAGCCATCTAGATTATGCTGCGGTTTGTTCCATCTACTTTTTAGAATATGAAACACAACGCTCCTTTGAAAAAGCGATTACCATTCCATTAGGTATTGGCGGAAAATTAAAAATGCCATCTAAAGTATTAGAACCAATCCGTTTTTCAAATAACGAATTGAATATTAATATGATTCATTTTCAAAATGTTACAAATTTATCCGTATCATCAGAAAACTTTGATGACGAGCGACTTATAGCGGATCTCAGCATTATTCACCCAAGAGAAGATGATTCATTAAATGTCGTTGTACCTTGGAACAGACAAACCTTCCAATTCACAGCAAAACACCATACTTTACCTACTAACGGTTTTGTTCAAATTGGCAATCGAAAATATGAATTCAATCATGAAGACTGTTATGCTGTGCTTGATTTCAGTCGTGGGATTTGGCCAAGAGAAACTGTCTGGAACTGGGCGATGGCCTCGCAGCGAATGAGAGACAAGCGAGTCGGTTTAAATTTTGGTGGAAAATGGACAGATGGTACTGGAATGACGGAAAACGCAGTATTTGTTAACGGGGAAATGAATAAAATCCATGAAGATGTAATTTTTGAATTTGACCGTTCAAACTATAAAAAGCCGTGGTATATAACGACTAAGTTTTCGGATCGCGTGTTGCTTACATTCCATCCATTCTTTGAACAAGTATCAAAAATAGATGTAAGGTTAGTAAAGTCTGAAACTCATCAATTAGTAGGCTACTATAATGGAAAAGTAAAACTTGATGATGGGACTACTCTAATTATTCAGCAAATGCTTGGCTGTGTTGAAGAACATGAGGCTAAATGGTAATAAGAAAAGCGGAGAACGCCCGTTTAGCTCCGACAACAACTGGAGAAACCGACAAAAGGGCGCTTTTTGCCCTTGAAGGTGGTTTTGAAGTTGTCGAGGAGCTGGCGTTCGCAGCTAGACAATAAGAAGAGCGGAGAACGCCCGTTCAGACTCTTTAAAAAGAGGCTGGGACATTAATAGAGTTTTTAAGGAAAGCCACTATTCTCTATAATAAGATTTTGATACTTGATAATTTGAGAGCAATAAGTTAGCCACTCTCCAGAAACCGCGGCCTACCACTGTAAGCCGCGCAAAATCTCCGGAACATTTAGAAGCCCATATTTTATATGAGCGGACCTTACACAAAGCACAAAGACAAGTCGAAAAGACATGTTTCAACATGGCTTTACGGCTTGTGTGCTTAGTCCGCTCTCAGCATAAACTTTATAAGAATTCCGATTAGAATGTTTTCTACTTATTATACTGGAACATCAAAAAAGTACCATTTTTCCTCTTGAGAAAAATAGTGCTTTTGTTTTGTCCCAGCCCCTTTTGTTTATTGATGGATTTTCTCACCAAAAAGATTATATTTTTTATAGAAATCCGCTCTTCTAGTGCGATCTTTAAAAGTTGTCGCCGCACCCGCTTTACGATTTCGATAAAGTTCATCAATGTCCACTGTTCCAGTTATCACTGTATGCGCATTCAATTCAGCTTCTGCCACTACTCCATTTGCATTCCATGCTAGGTCGCAAGGACTAATAATAGAAGATTTACCATAACCTCTTTGGACAGGCGCACCTGGTTCACCTACAGTTGGGCAATGAACGAAATACACTTGATTTTCAATTGCTCTAGCCTGTGCACAGTGACGAACACGCCAAAAGCCAGCTTCTGTAAATGTATAGGACGGGCAGAATATGATTTCCGCCCCTTTTAGGCTTAGAATCCGGGAGATTTCAGGTATTTCAGCTTCATAACAAATGGCAACCCCAATTTTTGCTGGTCCAATATCAAATACTTCTAATTCATCTCCCTCAGATGTTTTCCACTCGCTTTCAGCCGGGAAAATATGCGTTTTTTTATGTTCAACATACGTACCATCAGGTTTAAAGATATACGCAATATTGAAGAATTGATCCCCTCTTTTTTCTAAATGAGATCCCCCAATAATCACTTGGTTGCGCTCTTTTGCATAGACCGAAAATAATTCTTTATAGTTGTCCGTAAATTCATCAAGTTTGGTGAAATCTGCAGTTGTAAATTGTTTATGCCCATCAAAGGTACCAATCAACCCAAACGTCAGTAGTTCTGGGAAAAGAACATAGTCTGCATGGGCTGGTACTTGATTTAGTAATTGTTCTACTTGCTTTTGAAAGTCTTCAAATTTTTTCACTAGTTCAATACGAAATTGACATACCGCAATCGTTACCTCTTTCATCTCTTACTCCCCTTTTCTATGCATCATATACTACTAATTTCTCTATTTTTCCGAAATTACCTCTTCTAAGCACAAATTCCCCGAATAGATAATCTATTCAGGGCACTTGTTATACTAACCTATCATACATTTACCTTTAATCGGATCCGCTCATCCTGTACGTTACATAGTTGTGGACCAAATGGGGTACGTAGTATAAAACCACTTTCAGAATGTATAACATAATCATTTAATAAGAAAGCACCTAACTGCGGTATCTCTACTTGTGCGTCAATTCGAAATTCTAGCTTATCAATGAATTGATTCACTTCTACAAGTAAGTGATGATCTATTTCGTTTATATAAATAGAAATATCAATATCACTATTCGTTGACGTGACTTTATGAGATGTAGCTATTTCAAACCCTACACTCCCAGTTGGTCCCCATGTTAAATTTAGCTTCAAAAATTCTTCTCTAATTTTTCTTAGTGAAGAATAATAGATTTGTTGTTCATGTTTATCCATTTGATTTATTAAACTCTCAGGCGTTATGACTCGAAGTATTTCTTGCTTATGAATAAACGTACCTGCCCGTTGTTCCCGTGTTTTCCCGCGCAATCCAATTGGTACAATATCTCTAGAAGTTGCCATTCTCCTAACAACTCCATAATTGGCAGCCTCAGGTGATGTCACTACCCATGGTGGTAAACTTTTATGGTCCTTTAGCTCCTCTATACACGCAAATTCAACAATGTCGTGAACCTTTATTTCCATTGTAAATCAATCATTTCACGAGCTTTAATGGATGCTTTTCTTCCATAACTAATGGCCTTTTCAGTTTTTAATCGACAAGATAAATCACTAATTCCGTTACTTTTAATATCTTCATAAGCATTTACTATCTGTTCAATCAAACGATTTTTATCAACTTCAGTGGGCTCATCCGCATTTACTTCATCTAATAACTGATAAAGTGCACCTAGTTTATTAAATGATTGGATATCATAAGCCATGGATGGAACACTTTTTGCGATTTCATCTAATTCTCTAATTGATCGTTGAGTAATAATTGCTGCCGATTGTTTTGACATAACATGTACATTAACCCCTTGATCATTCAAGGCAATTAAACGATTTGCTTGCATTCCATGTGATAAAAATGCACCTGAAATTGCATTTCCTACTAGCGTTGCAACGATTGGATGTCCAGCAATTCGTGCCGTTGCATATGCATCTACAGCGGCTGAACAGGATAAATAAATACCGAACAACTCTTCATGATAACCAAATGCTTGACTCGGTACATCGACAATTGGTACGATGAGGCGCTTTTCATTTGAAGCAGCATCTTCTTCGATTACTTCTCGAACATATTTCGCAATGGCCCATCCCTCTAGTAGCCCAACTTCCCCATTACGAGCACGGTAATACTTATTTTCTTTATTCGGAACAACGGCAATAAATCTAGCATTAATTCCATTGATAAACGAATCTGCGACCAATACAGATGGTACTTCGCTAATAGAAGGTTGACCATTAGTTAATAAATCAAACCACTTTCTTCCTCTGCTATTAACTATTTCAGTCGGAATGGATAACTCTGTATCCTCTACAGCGTTCATATTTAATAAAATTTCTTTTGCCTGTTCAGGTGAAATCTTTTCTTCTATTGATAATGATTTAAAGAGCTTCAAGAACTCATTATATTTTTTCGTTCGATGTTGCAATGGGATTTCTCCATCCCATATTTTTATAATACCTTCTTTAAATTTCGATACATCATCCTCAACTATGAGATCAGCTAGTACAGTTTCCTTCCGAATTGCGCCACCAATCATTTGCCAAATTAGTTGTTTATTTCTTGCATCTAATTCACGGAGACCAGCTTCTTGTTCAACTACTTCTGGACCATTCATACCTAATCGCCCTTCACGCGTCATAATTAACGCACTACATAATCCAGCAGTTAAAGACATTCCACCGAATGATCCAATCTTACCAGGTATCACCCCTACAACCGGTACATAGTTGCGTAGTTCAACAATGGCCGCACTAATCTCTGCAATGGATAGAAGTCCATAGTTTGCTTCTTGTAAACGTACTCCGCCCGTATCATAGATAATGACAGGATATATAATGTTTCCTTGCTTACATTCTTTCAATACTTTTTCTAAAGCACCTGCAAACTTTGCTCCCGAAACTTCTCCAATACCGCCACCTTGGAAATTCCCTTCAATTGAAATCACCACAGTTGGTTTTCCATTTAATGTTCCCTTTACAATAACCATTCCGTCATCATATTGTGGAACTATATTTTGTGCTGCTAAATGAGGAGACTCTAGTCGATCAAATGGACCTAAGATTTCATAAGCACTGTCTTGATCTAGTAATTGAAACGCTCTTTCTCTTGCTAGGTTTTCTACTAAACTCTCAGTAATGAATAATGTCATTTGTGACCACCTCCGCAGCTTGTGCTAATCGAATTGAAACAACACCTGGTGTTGCACCGAAATCATTGATAGTAATTAAAGCAGAAATATCATGCTGACTAACAAAACGCTCAACTACCTTTTTCCACGTTTCCTGGAAACCTGTAATTCCCGTACGAATTTCCACCACTGTTTTTTGATCATTTGTCGGTTCGATTAGTACTTCTAAATCTCCCGAACCAACAACCCCGACATGTGCTCTTTTGTTAACTTTTTTTGTTGCTGGAAATGAGTAAACCAACTTGTCCATTTCAAACACACTCCCCCATGTTATTTAAAAAGAAACTTCATTTACATTATTTTCTTCATAGATCATTTTTAATTGTGCTAATTTATATAAATAAATCGTTGCAGCTAACAAATCAGCACTTCCCCCTGGTGACAAATTACGTATGATAAAATCATCATTCATTTTAGGGAGTCCCTCTAAATTACCTACGTCTAATAACCTTTGTGCATACTGTTTTGAGAAATATAAACCTTCCGTTCCACCGCGATGCAAAACACATGTATCATCTAAATTTGCTATGAGGGCTAGTAGTGAATAAATTTTTGCTGTTTCATAACTACAGCCGTTCAATAATTTTGACTTCAATATCGGTAAGCTAAATTGACGAATGTGTGGAAACGCCAATTGTGCTTCTCTTTTAGCTCCGTGAACTTTATATTTCTGGATTACCTTTATTCCATTTGTCAATTGGTTTGGAATAAAGCGATCCTCAAATTTTGCAATCTTACCTGCAGTAAAACATAATCTATTTTCATCTACTTGTCCTTTATGAATAGATGCTGCTGCCGTTAATAATCCAAGTGACCAAATTGCTCCTTTATGTGTATTTACACCATTTGTTGCTTCATACATCACCTTTTCCCCAGCACGACCAATTTCTCCGATTTTTTCACGCAAGTACTGCGAAGGTTCCTCACTAAAGGACACCTTGGCCATTTGATAAAATGTTTCGTGTAAGGAAATAGCAGATGTCATCATTATTGAATAGGTTAAATCCCTATGTGACCCTTGATCATTTTGATCTACTAGACCAGGTTTCGGAGTAAGAGATAATTCCTCTATTAATGATTCAACCGCTAAATCCGCTAATGCCATAGATAACTGATGTGAATCTACCATACTCCTCATCCTTTCGCTTTTTGAATTTGAACAGTGTCTAGCTTCGCGCGTTAGCCACTCGAGGTCGCTTCAACTTCCTCCTACGCATGCAAGCATGCTTCTCGGAAGTCTCCAGCGCTGGTCGCGGCTGAACGAACGCGCTCCGCTTTTCTTACCAACTACGGAATTTTGCTGGAGGGGTATAAAGGCCTCCTGACCATTGCACAAGTTCATCGATATTTTTGGCAGCCAGTAACGAACGTTTAGCATCTGCACGACGAATCTTTAAATCTTCCGGCGTTGCTATTAAACCTCTCTCACGAAGGCGTTCAGCTGTTTTCGGATTATGTTCCATTCCAATAGGAGTAACCCCTGCAATAGAAGCAATCATTTCTCGACGCTCAGCTGAGCTATCCGACTTATACAAATAAGCAATACCTTCCTCTGTTACAACATGGGTTACGTCTTCTCCATAAATCATGACTGGTGCAACAGCTAATTTTGCTTGGTCTTTTACTTTGATTGCATCTAAAGATTCAACAAAGACAGGTTTGTTTGCTTCTTGGAACGTCTCCGCAACTTGCACGACCAACTTCTTCCCTCGCGCTAATGGCTCGTCCGAAGTCATTAGGTCATACCATGCATTTGATGAGTGACGACGACCACCTGGATCATGACCCATATTAGGAGCTCCCCCATAACCCGCAACTCTACCTTTTGTTACAGTCGAAGAGTTACCTAGTGCGTCCATTTGTAAAGTCGATCCAATAAATAAATCTACGGCATATTGTCCTGCTAATTGGGCCAATGTTCGGTTCGATCGTAAACTGCCGTCCTTCCCTGTAAAGAACACATCTCTTCTAGCTTCAACATATTTCTCCATCCCTAGTTCTCCACCAAAGCAATGAACACTTTCAACCCAACCTGATTCAATTGCAGGGATAAGTGTTGGATGTGGATTTAACACCCAGTTAGTACAAATCTTCCCTTTAAGGCCTAACGATTCTGCATAAGTAGGCAAAAGTAATTCAATAGCTGCAGTATTGAAACCGATTCCATGATTTAGCGATTTGACACCATGTTTTTCATAAATCCCTCGAATGACCATCATTGCTTGTAAAATCTGAATGTCTGTAATATGACGGGGATCTCTCGTAAACAAAGGTTCAAGTTCGTAAGGTTGATCTGCTACTACAATGAAATCAACCCAAGAACTTGGAATATCAACACGTGGTAGTTCATCGACAATCTCGTTGACTTGAACAATCACAATCCCATCGCGAAAAGCAGTTGCTTCTACTAATGTTGGTGTTTCTTCAGTATTTGGTCCTGAATATAAATTACCG